>DAOVQH010000038.1 GCA_030628755.1 Candidatus Cloacimonadota bacterium
AGATGGCTGAAAATGAAGTGGGAAATGTTAAATACTAATGTATGGAGACATTTGGCACTAATGTAAATAGTAACAAGAGGAAAGTTAAACTTCGGGAGTTTTTGAAACTTCCGAAGTTTAACTTTCTTCTTGTCACTATTTACATTAGTGCCAAATGTCTCCATACATTAGTATTATACAAATCAAATTCACCTTCGGAACGGTCAATTTCTTTCATTATTTCTTTCAGACCTTTTCACCCTTCGCAGTATGCTACGGAGAACGGGCCGAACGGTTGGAGAACGAATCAACCGTTGCGAATCCGGCAGCTGCCGGAGTTCGCAAGATTTATGTCGCTATTTCAAAAGCAACATCTTATTACTTGCTACTTCTTTCCCACCAACAATTAACTTATATAGATATACTCCAGACGGTATTTCTTTTGCATTCCATACAATTGAAGACTTTAGTCCAGCGGAGACGGATTGATTGTTGCTGATCAGTAATTGGTCTACTTTTTGTCCTCTTGAATTGTAAATTACTATCTGCCACGGCAGACAAGTCTTTGCGTCCTTAGTGACCTTTGCGGTAAAAGATATTGTAGTTTCCGGATTGAAAGGATTGGGGTAATTAGAAATATTATACGAAACTGAAGTTGATATTTGATGATCATCTGTTCCAACATAATTCTCAAAGACAAATTCGTAAAAATTCATACTATCAGGTTCAATGGAAACTATTGAATCCATAGAAGCAAGTACAGCGAGATGGATATCACAGTAGAAATTCATCGCATACATTTCTTTTTCAAAATATCCATTTTCATTTGTTACAACATCAGGGCTATTATAATTATATGGAAAATGCTCAATTTGAACATTGGGAACAGGGTTCATTAGTGAATCAAACACATAACCGCAAAATATGCCATGAATTCCACCATTATTATTTATACCGCCCAAGGTGGGAGAACTGTCTTTACTAAATGATATATCCGTTGTAATTGCTCCATTTGAAGAAAATGAAACAGGAACTAAAGATTGCCCATCAGTAGGTGCCAGCACCATTGTCTGTAAAGTTCCAAAAGTGCACCAGGATACTTCATCTTCGTCATAATAGGAGGTAACGTGATCACCCTGTTCATCAATTACGAGTGGAGTTTGCAGATCATCTTGAGTAACAACGATATAGGTATCCTGTGGAAATGGAATCCCAGGAAGAAAATAGGCTTCACCAGCATTAGACGAGATCTTGCAGTTATCTAAATTACCTTCCATCATCATACTATATAACTCTATAGACCACCCTGTCTCATCGAAGTAGATTTCGGTAATGTAAGGCCCTTCCGCTATCGGATTTGCAAGCAGTAAACCTGCTGAAATGAGTATTATTGAAATAATTATCTTTTTCATCCTAACCTCCTGGTAACTGATTACGAAGTTGTTCTTCGTAACCATTATTTTAATAGCAGCATCTTATTATTGGCTACTTCCTTCCCATCTATAACCAGTTTATACAGATATACTCCCGATGGAAAATTATCTGCTTCCCAGGTAATTGAAGACTTAAGTCCAGCGGAGACGGATTGACCATTAGGAATTAATAATTCATAAACCTTCTGCCCTTTGGAATTATAGATTTCGACTTTAGCGCTCTTTGCTGTTAGATCAAAACTGATCGTTGTACTTGGGTTAAATGGATTGGGATGATTGGAGAGGTTGTAAAAGGAAGCTGGAAGTGAGATTTCATTGTTGTCGGAATTTACATAGTTTTCAAAAATAAACTCGTAAAAATGGATGCTGTCTGGTTCGATTGTTATGGTTGTATCTAGTGATGCCAAAGCAGCAAGATGAATATCAAATTCATAATTCATTCCAGGTAAAGATGTGCTGAAATAACCTGTATAATCTGTTTCAATATATGCATAATCGATACCTAAATCTGGAGTCATATCGATATCAACATTCGGAACTGGATTCATTAAAGAGTCATAAACATATCCAGTAAAAGTCCCAGAAGTACTCAATGTGAATGGATCAGATCCTAAAGTTGGTTGATTCTCTTTTGCTAAAAGAAAATAGATGTCGCCAAATGGTGGCATATCGGAACATAGTACGATCCTTGCTAAAGACTGTCCTTCATATGGAGAGTTAACATTTGAATAGGCATAATCCCCGAATTGTACCAAATCATCAAAATTATTTCCGAAGATTAAGACAAAGTCTCCTCCTTTATTTATTGATAATGAAGACTGCAAGTCTTCTTCAGTAACTAATATTACCTCTCCTGGTTCAAAGTATATACCATTATTAAAATAAGTAGAATCAGATGAAGACATAATACAATAATTATCTAAACTGCTAATTCCTGATTCATAATAATCATACAGTTCAATCGTCCAATTATCTCCCTCAAAATAAATTTCGCTGATAAATACTAGTGCAATCGGATTTGCCATTAACATAGAAAAACTCAGGAAAAATAAAACAATAATAAAATTTCTCATCTCTACCTCCCTAAATGTCAGGTTCGAGTTGTACTTATTATACTAATACTAATTTCTATTTTTTCTAAAATTACGTCAAATGAAAAATTTATATTTATAGAATCCAATTTTTTTATTTACAGATTTCTCGCTTAACTTCGATTTGTTAAGAAATTTTTAATAAAACTAAAGGAGTGACTATGGAATTTCGAAACGAACTGGTGAAAATCTGCGAACAATACCCGAAGTTCAAATTCAATTTTCATTATCGAAACTGGGAAACAGATTTTCTAAGATTTTATCAGAGTCAAACCAATTATAATATTTCCAAAACCTCTGTCTCGCTTTCTACAACAATGTATAAAGGAAAGAAGTCGTATTCATTTTCTCTGAAGAATCCCACCAGAGCAAAACTTCTCGAGAAGATCGAAGAAGCAAAGATGATTATCGACAAATTGCCAGAAGACCCGGATTTCATCGACCTAGAAGATGATCTGACCAAAACCACGGAAAAGGAAAAGGTCAACAACATCGAAAAAGTATCGCTGGATAAGAAGATCGACATACTGAAAAAATTAGCTAATGTAGTAGAACCATTCGATTTCAAAATTTACGGAACCTTTATCTGCAACTATAAAACGTTGTATATCATCAACAGTAATGGCGTCAACAAACGAGAGATCAATTCCCCAATTTTCCTGGAAGTTAAAGCAGTATCCAACAAAAATGAAGTTACAGTATTGGAAACCTATGGTGGTGAAAATTTCAATACTTTTGATGTGGATAGATTCACGAAAGATTTGGTTATCAAAGTTGAAGCTGCAACAGGTGAAATCGTTGACGTTGAACCTGGTGAATACGAAGTTGTGCTTGCTCCCCGCTGTATTGGTGAATATTTCGGATATCTTGAAAGCAGTATGTCAGCTCAAAGTCTGGACGCTAAAATGAGTTTCTTTGAGGATAAACTTAATAAGAAAGTCTTCCCTGAAAATATTACACTTACTGATGATCCAGAGCATCCTGACCTGATAAATTTCGATTACAATCACGATGGTCATATTTATAAAAAACTCCCGATTATTGAAAAAGGCGTATTCAAAAACTTTATGGTCGATAATTATTACGGGCGAAAACTGAAAATGAAAAAGAATGGTGCTGAGGGTGCTGGCTTTGTAATGGAAACGGGTAATAAAACCCGTGATGAACTGATTAGCTCGATAAAAAGGGGATTATACATTTCCAGCTTGCATTATATGAATTTCATTAATAGGAAAGAGACTTCTGTAACCGGATTAACCCGCGATGGCACTTTCCTGATTGAAAATGGAAAGCTCACGAAAGTTGTAAATAACCTCCGTTTCACAGAAAAAATTTCCGATGTTATTAATGGTATCATCGATATCGAAAATCGCTCTTACACAATTCCATCTTCAAGTAACTATGGTGAGTTCGGCATTTATAGTGCTCGTATGCCACATGTGAAAGTGAAAGGATTCAAGATAAGCTCGTCAACCAGAACGGTATAGCTCACGGATTTACCCTGTTGAAATAACAGCTTTGCTGTTCCTGCTCTGCAGGATTTCACAGGGTGAACATAGATGAAAACGGATGGGAAACTAAAATTGAAAAGTAATATCCTGGAAAATGAACGTAAAATTTATATCCGTTCAGATCCGTGAAAATCCGTGTGCTAATAAAATCGTTGAGCAAAAATAAGGAGAACAAATGAAAAAATTAGTTTATGATATAATTAATAAATTGGATATCCCGGAAGTAACCTATGCAGATGTTCGCTTCACAAATACAGATGACCAGATTATTTATTTCGAAAAAGGTAGACTCAGACACTTCGGTTCGGATTATGATTCTATTGATTTGGGTGTTAGGGTTTTAGTAAATGGCTGCTGGGGATTTGCTGGTACGACCATTCTCACAAATGTTTCCATCGAAAATATGATCAAAAAAGCAATATCAAACGCTAAAGTTGGAAGCAAATTCCGCAAAGAACCTGCCACATTCAAGAAGCTGAAACCGATTAAGGACAGCTATTTCTTCAAACCAAAAGAAGACCCGTTCCTGATGGACGATAAATTCAAAATCGATTTTCATGAAAAAATTGCACAAAAACTGGTTGGAAGCAAGAAGATAGTTTATTCTTATGTTTACACAGTCTTATATCGACAGTACAAAGTCTACGCCAATACTGAAGGAACTTTCGTAGATTCGCTGGTTTACGACACAATGCCCATGATGTATGTTCTGGCTTCCGAAGGGAAGGAAACTATGTGCCGAACCTGGCCCGGTCATATGAATGGAAGACGCGGTGGCTTTGAAGTTGTACGAAATACAAAATTGGAAGAAAATGCTGATACAATTATCGAAGAAGCTATTAAACTCCTGGATGCTCCCAGAATTGAAGAGGAACGGGCAGACATAATAATAGGTGGTGGTCATCTTGCTCTGCAACTTCATGAATCTGTTGGTCATGCTACTGAAGCTGATAGGATTTTTGGAAAGGAAATCTCTTATGCTGGGAAAACATTTATCAAACCGGCAATGCTTGGCAACTTTAAATACGGATCCAAAATCGTGAACATTTACAGCGACAGCAAAAATGAAGGTGGAATGGGATTCCACCTGGTAGATGATGAGGGAACTCCCGGTGCAACTCTTGATATAGTAAAAAACGGTGTTCTGGTTGGTCAGCAGACCTCGCAGGAAAATGCTCCGCTTCTGGGACTTGAACCCAGCTCAAATATGATGGCTTCCTTTGCAGATGATATCCCGCTTATCCGCATGACGAATTTCTGCCTGGCACCTGGAAAAGGTACTTTGGATGAACTGATAAAATCTACTGAGCATGGCTACTACATTGATTTTACAAAAACCTGGAGTATAGATGATAACCGCAACAATTTTCAATTCACAACGGAGATAGGCTGGAAAATTGAGAATGGTGAACTTAAGTACATAGTAAAAGAACCAACATACTACGGAATAACACCCGAATTCTGGGGAGCTTGCGATGCTATCTGCGGACCGGAAGAATGGGAATTCCACGGTACTTTCCACTGCGGTAAAGGTGAGCCCGGACAGAGTATGCACCTTTCCCACGGTGTTGCTCCTGCCAGATTCAAGAATATTGTTTGTAATGTGAAAGCGTGATGCTCGTTTCACAGCTCAACTCGTTCCATAGCTCCTCAGCCTATGTGAAAATGATTTATTTAAGTAATAACAACCCCCATCCCCACAGTGAAATAATAAAAAGAGATTTCACGTGGTAAACTAACCCTTCCCCCTATCGAAGGGGAAGGGAACTGCCTGCGGCAAAAGGAGATAGATTCTCCCCCTAAATAGGGGGAGTTAGAGGGGGTTAAGAAGATATCGAGAATTTCATCAGTTTTCACACAAGCTGTCCCGCTATGGAACGTAAATTCCTTCTGCCGAAGAATCATTAATAATGTAGCAGGAGCTACAAAAGTCAACGTCACATAGCGGGAGCTATGTAACGAGGACCGAGGACGAAATTCAATGGGAAGAGACCGATATAAAATCCTTGATATTTCATTTCCTTATCACATCACTTGCACAATAAGTGATTGGTATCCATTATTTATGGATCCTGAAATTGTCGAGATTATTTATTCAAGTTTAAAATTTCTGCAGAAAGAAAAGTTAAACATTTATGCTTATGTAATCATGGAAAATCATTTACATTTAATTGCACAGTCTGAATCCCTCCAAAGTCAGATTCAAAGATTCAAATCCTATACTGCCACTGAAATCCTGAATTACTTACGAAATATCTCAAAATCAAAAGTGTTAAATAATTTTAACTATCTCAATAAACTTACACACAGCAAACATAAACTTTGGGAAGAAGGGTTTCATCCCAAAATGATCGAAAATGTGGATATTATGGCAGAAAAGATAAAGTATATTCATGAAAATCCTATAAGAAGAGGTTACATTGATAATCCTGCGGATTGGAGATATTCCAGTGCCAGGAATTATGAAGGACAACCAGGATTAATCGATGTTATTACAGATTGGTAAATATTTATGTAGCAAGAGCTACAAAAGACAACGTCACATAGCGAGAGCTATGTGACGAGGATAAGAGATTGAACTAATCATTTCGCACGCATCAGAATGTCTACTCGTTCCATAGCTCCTGCTATGGAACGTAACGATTTGTAGCTCCAGCTACAGAGCAAGTAACATCACATAGCTGGACCTGTGATTCCACAGGTTAAAAGCTATGTGACGAGGAAAATTCAAGGGAGGTTACAATGAAAAAAGTAATATTATTCTTCCTATTTATTACTTATTCTTTAATCCTTCATGCTGATTACAAACTGGAAAAACAATGGGAAACCGATAAAATCCTTAAAACTCCTGAATCTGTCATTTACGACCAAGAAAATGATATTCTTTATGTTTCAAATATAAATGGAAAACCTTCTCAGAAAAATGGTAAAGGGTTTATTTCCAAAGTCGGTCTGGGTGGGAAAATAATTGAATTGAAATGGATAACCGGTCTGAATGCGCCAAAAGGTTCTGCGATTTTTAATGGAAAACTTTATATTGCTGATATCGACCAGCTTGTAGAGATTGACATTAAAAAAGGAAAAATACTGAAAAAACATAAAGCCAAAGGAGCAATCTTCCTGAATGATGTAGCTGTCGATACTTCAGGGAATGTTTACGTTTCTGATATGTATTCACAGAATAGTTGCATTTACAAATTTGATAGAAAAGATATTTCCGTATGGCTGAAAGGAAAAGATATCAGCAGTCCCAATGGTCTCTTTGCAGAAGAAGACAGATTGATCGTTGGCAATTCAGGTGATGGTAAATTGAAAGCTATCAATTTTGAAGATAAATCCACCAGTATTGTTGTAGATATCGGCTCCAGTATAGATGGCATTGCCAAAGATGAAATCGGGAATTATATAATTTCCGACTGGATGGGTAAAACCTCACTTATTGATAAAAACGGAAGTGTAATTGAACTCTTGAATACAACAGCTTCAGGTATTAATTCAGCTGATCTAACATATATCAAAAATAAAAACCTTGTACTTATTCCTACTTTTTCAGATAATTGTATTGTGGCGTATAAGTTAATAATGGAGATGAATTGAAGAAATTGTTGTTCTTGTTTTTATTGCTCGTTCCATAGCTCCCGCTATGGAATGTGGTGTGTGGTGTTTGTAGCTCCAGCTACAGAGCAAGTAACATCACATAGCAGGAGCTATGTGACGAGGAATGGAGTTATTGAATAAAATGTGTATTCTTATCAAATATAAGCAGGTTCATTCTTATAGATTGAAACAAACGAAGTAACATCACAAAGCAGGAGCTATGTGACGATAAAAAAGGAGAAATCATGAAGAATAAACGCAAAGGTCAAATTTTAGCTGGTATTATATTGATAATTATGGGTTTATCGATCTCAGGATTAAAATTCTACTTTGGATTCCATCAGAATTCTTTTATGCTGCTGCTTGGCGGATTATTTATTGCAGCTTATTTCTACAAAGATGCTTATGGATTATTGATTCCCGGTTGTATTCTGGCTGGACTTGGTTTGGGAAGTTTTGGACATGGCTTTTTCTGGAACTTTCCGCATTTCAGCACGTTAGGTCTGGGTATCGGATTTATTGGCATCTATGTAATCGACCTTCTTAATAAAGGTAAAACTCACTGGTGGCCCCTGATACCCGGCGGAATTTTATTCTTTGCGGGTTTATCTCACAGACCCTTTAGTATCTGGCGATTTTTTCATATCGGATGGCCTATAGTTCTAATAATCATAGGATTGTGGATCATAGCAAAATCAACAGGTTTGTTTAAATCAGAGGAGAAAGAGAATGACAAACAATAACGAGAATCTCACAAACTTCAAAGATCAGAAGAGAAGAGAAGCTGAACGACTGGACAGCATTGGCTGGGGTTTGTTCCTGGTCATGCTGGGTGCGATATTCCTGTTACCGGACAAAATTGTTCCTGAAGGAACTTTTCTTCTTGGCGTTGGAATTATTCTGCTCGGTCTCAACCTGATTAAATATATGAAAGGCTTTAAAACGAGCGGATTTACGATTTTTCTGGGAATTGTTGCCTTCGTTGCCGGGCTCTGTAATTTTCTTGGTCAACCTCTTGAAATTTTCCCGCTTATCCTGATACTCTGGGGAGCAAGTATAATTATAAAAATTCTCTTTAAGAGAAAAAAAGAATAAAAAATTGTAACGTATTATTAATACATAAAATAATTGACAGCATAATCTTAGGAAAAAATATTGCACATCTGAAATTTAGATTTATTATTTCAGCAGGAGAAAGATGATGAAAAAAGGTATTCATCCAAAATATGAGAAGGTAACCGTAACTTGCGTCTGCGGTAATACCTTTGAAACCAGATCGACCAACTCGGCGATTTCCAAGGTAGAAATATGCTCGAGCTGTCATCCTTTCTATACAGGGAAGCAGAGAACTATTGCTAAAGAAGGTCGTGTAGAAAAATTTAAACAAAAATATAACATTAATAAAGACAAATAGATATTTAAATTCTTTCAGCACCACAACTATACTCAAAATGCGTTGTGGTGCGTTTTTTTTGGGAATTTATAATAAATGGATAAAAATAAAAAGCAGATTCAAATCGGTGGTCAAGCTGTAATTGAAGGTGTCATGATGCGAGGTCCGGAATATCTTGCTGTGGCAATTCGCCGTGAGGATAACAGCATCGAAGTAAAAAAACAGAAATTCATAAGCAAGACCAAAAACAATAAATTTCTGGGTCTACCGATAATTCGTGGTTTTGTTTCCCTTATTGAAATGATGATCATCGGCATCAAGACTTTGAACTTCTCAGCTTCCAGAGCAGAACTCGATTGGGAGAAAAAAGACGATAAAAAAAACAAAAAGGAAAAATCTAAATTACGCAAACGAATTGAAGAAGTAATCAGCTATATAATCGCATTCGGTCTGGCATTCCTGCTTTTTGCATTCCTCCCCTATCAGATTGCTGACTGGATGAATTTAAGCAAGGAGAATATCTATTTTAATCTTTTCGCAGGAGGTATCAGAATTATATTTTTTATATTATATGTCTGGATCATTAGCAAAATGAAAGATGTACACAGACTTTTCGAATATCATGGTGCTGAGCATAAATCTGTCTTTGCCTATGAAAATGGCAGCAAATTATCCCCTGACGAGATACAGAAATTTTCAACTCTTCATCCCCGCTGTGGAACCAGTTTTATATTTTTTGTTCTTTTAATAGCGATTTTAATATTTTCTATAGTGGATACGATATTTGCTTATTTCTTTGGTGTTCCATCGATTTTGCTTCGATTGGCTTATCACTTTCTTCTAATTCCTTTTATTTCTGGTATTTCCTATGAAGTTCTTAAACTCTCCGGGAAAAATATAAACCATCCGCTGGTCAAATTGATGACTGCTCCCGGTCTTGCTTTGCAAAGAATAACAACTCAACCACCCGATGATGAACAGATCGAAGTTGCAATTATAGCCATGAAATGTGCATTGGAAATGGATTTTTCCCAACATAAAAATCTGATATTTCTTGAGGATAAATAATGATACCAACTGAAAAAATTCAATCACTTAAAGCAGAACACACAGAATTAAAAAAAGAAATTTATGATACTGCAAAAATGTCGGATCGACGCTATTACAGTAAAATTTCCAAACGCTACAAAGAGCTTGAAAACATATTAGGCTCTTACGACAGAGTTATTGAATTGGAAAAAACTATTTCTGAAAACAAAGAACTAATTAACAATGAAAAAGATGAGGAATTAATAGCATTAGCTCAGGAAGAGATTGAAGATGCTCAAAAAGAACTCGAAGAAAATATTTGTAAATTAGAAGAACTGCTCGCACCCAAAGATTCCAATGATGAAAAAAATGTTATCGTGGAAATAAGGGCTGGTACAGGCGGAGAAGAGGCTGCGATTTTTGTTGCTGACCTTTATCGAATGTATTCCTACTTTGCTGAGAAAAAAGGTTGGGAAAAAACAGTTATTTCTTCCAATCCTACAGGTGTTGGTGGATTCAAGGAAATAATATTTTCTCTTACTGGAGAAAATGTGTATGGCACGATGCGTTTCGAAAGTGGCGTTCACCGTGTTCAGCGTATTCCTATAACCGAGTCTCAAGGTAGAGTTCATACTTCTGCAATTTCTATTGTTGTTCTTCCTGAAGCAGATGAAGTAGATATTGAAATTAATCCTAACGACCTGAAAATTGATGTTTACCGTTCTTCCGGGCATGGTGGTCAAAGTGTTAATACAACCGATTCTGCAGTGCGAATTACCCATCTTCCCACAGGTCTGGTTGTAATCTGTCAGGATGAAAAATCTCAACTTAAGAACAAAAACAAAGCCATGCAGGTTCTACGGTCCAGACTTCTGGATATGGAAATAACAAAACAGGAAACTGAAATTGCCAACAACAGGAAAGCTCAAGTTGGTTCCGGTGATAGAAGTGCCAAAATCAGGACATATAACTTCCCGCAATCTAGAGTAACTGACCATAGAATAAATTTGACATCTTATAAACTGAATAACATTTTGCTCGGCGAACTTGATGAGTTTATTAATGCTCTGAAGCTGGCATACAAAAATGAAAAAGTAAGTAACTGATATGTGGATTATTTCACTGATTCTTATTATTATTTTCTTTATCCTGTCTGGATTTTTTTCTGGTATTGAAACCGGTTTGATTTCCATCGATCGATTAAAGATGGAACAAAAAGCCAAGAACAATAGAAAGAAAAAGCAAATATTAAGTTTCCTGGAAAATCCCGACAGACTTTTTGGAACCACTCTCTTTGGAACCAATATCTCCCTTGTAATTGTTTCATCGCTTTCCATCTTTCTGATTAATATCTTCAATAAGAAAAAAACATTTGAAATCTCCGAATATGCTGCAACTCTTATCGTTGCTGGGTTTATTCTTATTTTTGCTGAAATCATTCCTAAAGCGATTTACAGAGAGAATCCGAATAAGCTGGTTACAAAGGGATTTTCCCTCTTAAAATTTTTCAGTATTGTGTTTAGTCCTTTTGTAAAGTTTGTTTCATTATTAAATTCATTACTGGCAAAGTTGTTTAAACTTCCTCAGAATAAAGGATATCATTTGCTCACAAGAGAGGATCTTTCCTACATGCTTTCCGAAACAAAAGATGATGGAACTCTTCTGGAAGATCAGCGGGAAATGCTTGAAGAAGCTTTGGAATTCACTGAACTGGATGCAGAAAATGTAATGGTTCACCGCACCGAAATCGTAGCTCTCGACAAAGATACTCCTATCGACGAAGTTATTGCAATTGCCGGGGAAAAAGGATTTACAAGATTCCCTGTTTATGATGATAATCTCGATAACATCATCGGAGTTCTTATCATATATGATTTGATGAAAAAGAAAGACAACGGTAAGCTGAAAGCATCTGATTTTATCAGAGAAGTTTTCTTTGCCCCTGAAACAATGGACGTTAATAAGCTTCTTACGGAAATGCAGAAACAAAAGAAGAGTATGACCATTGTCGTAGA
>DAOVQH010000114.1 GCA_030628755.1 Candidatus Cloacimonadota bacterium
AAGAAGCAATTATTAAAGTAGGAAAAAGAAGATTTTTGAAAGTAACACAATCACCCTGATTGTGAAATATTCTATTTCTTGTTTCCAAGCAGGGGCTTGGAAACAAGCAGCTAAATAGAGGATAAATGAATTTTATAGTACAGTTAATTATTCAATTACCAATACTTTTAATTTCTCTTACAATTCATGAATTTAGTCATGGATTTGTAGCTTACATGCTGGGAGATGATACAGCAAAGAGGGCAGGAAGATTAACCCTGAATCCGATTTCTCATATTGATCCGATTGGTCTTATAATGCTGTTTATTGCACGTATCGGCTGGGCAAAACCAGTTCCCATAAATCCTAACAATTTTCAAAATTACAAAAGAGATACAGCACTTACTGCTGCAGCTGGACCTGCCGCAAATTTTTTAATGGCAATATTCCTTTCGTTGATTTTTAATTTCGCAAATGGGAAAGAAATGATACTATATGGATCAAGCGTTTCCCAGTTTTTTATGTCAATGCTGCTTTTTGCGATTTTGATAAACCTAGCACTCGGTATTTTCAACTTGCTTCCAATACCACCTATGGATGGGTCAAAGATTTTGGGTGGTTTTTTATCTGATAAAGCTTATTACCGTTACACTGCTCAAGAAAGGAAAGGAGCGCAGATTTTAATGATAATATTTGCGGTTTCTTTTATTTTTAAATTGAATTTAATCGGAGCTGTTATTATGCCACCGCTTAACTTTTTTCTGAAGCTTTTAACAGGAATAACTTTATAAAGAAAAGGGTAAAATTACCTTCCGAAGTTTTTCTTCCAAGTTTTTCTTATGTCAGAAGATTCGGAAGGTTGAGATGAAGAAGGATTGGAAAAGCTGGTTGCGAGAAAACTTTCCGAATCCGGCAGCTGCCGGAGAGAATTCCTTTTGGGGAAGCTTCGGGAAGTGAAAGGACACAAAAATGACTCTTAATTTTTTCCTGAAATTATTAACTGGCATAGCATTATAAAATAAAGAATAAAATAAATTTGGAGATAATCATGGATTTAGAAAGAATGAAAAAATTAATTTTAGAAAAAGATATAAGAACAATTGACCTGAAGTATTCTGACCTGATAGGAAACTGGTACCACATTACCTTCCCGGTAAAAAGATTGGAGTATGTAATAAAACATGGAATACCTTTCGATGGTTCCAGTATTCCCGGTATGAAGTCTGTAGAAGCTGGAGATATGATCTTAATTCCTGATCTTTCTACTGCAATTATAGATCCTTTCACAGAACGTCCAACTCTGAGAATGCTTTCCTATATTTGCGATGCTGATACAAGAACCGGTGTAAAAAAAGACCCTCGCAGCGTTGCTAAAAGAGCACAGGAATACATGGAAAAAACCGGAATTGCTGATAACTCCTACTGGATTACAGAATTTGAATTTTATCTTTTCAACGAAGCGATAATAAACAATGAAAAGTTCAGTGCAGGATATAAATTCACTTCTGCTGAAAATAAAGAAGACCTTCCTGGCGGATACCAGGATATAGATGGAACTGCTGTTGCAAATAGAAAGGGTTACCACATAGATATTCCATTTGATAAATATTCGAATGTCCGCGAGGAGATGGTTCAATTAATAGAAGATATGGGCTGTCCTATTCGCTATCATCACCATGAAGTTGGTCTTTCAGGTCAGCAGGAAATAGAGACAGATATGCTCGAATTCGGTAAAATAACTGATAACATGATGTATATAAAAGACATTATTCATAACTGTGCTTTGAAGAATGAACTAACTGCCACATTTATGCCGAAACCAATTTATGATGAACCCGGAAACGGAATGCACTTTCATATTCAGCTTAGAAAGAAAGGTGAAAATATCTTCTTTAAAAAAGGCAATTACGCAGACCTTTCTGAAGAAGCTTTATTTTTTATTGGTGGAATATTGAAGCACGGTTGTTCATTAACTGCTTTCACGAATCCGAGTACGAACTCGTTCAAAAGATTACTTCCCGGGTTTGAAGCTCCGGTTAAATTATTCTTTGGGCTTGCCAACCGCAGTGCTGCCATCCGGATTCCAAAATATACAACCAGCAAAGAAGCGAAAAGAATTGAATTCCGAACCAGCGATGGTACTTGTAACTACTACCTGGCAATGAGTGCTATTCTTATGGCAGGATTGGATGGAATTAAAAATAAGATTATGCCAACTCCTGTGAATGGCTACGGTCCATTTGACGATAATGTATTTAAATGGTCAGAAGAAAAGCAGGCCAAATTGCACTCCATTCCAACCAGCCTGGAAGAAGCCCTGGAAGCGCTGAAAGAAGATCATGAATACCTTCTTGCTGGAGATGTATTTAATAACGAACTTATAGAAAGCTGGATAAAAGAAAAAATGAAGGAAGTAATTGCTGTGCGAAATAGACCGCATCCTTATGAAATGAATCTTTATTATAGTTTGTAGTTAACTCACCCCCGTTGAAATATTCAGCAAGCTGAATTTCACGGGGTAAACCTGCTGTCTGCACCACCGAAGCTGGCGAAGGTGTGTGAGAAAAGCTGGCAGATTTAAACAGACTTAAACCGGAAGAGAGAAAAATTCGAAATTCCGAAGTCACTTTATTCATTTCTCAGCTATTTTCTCTCGTTACGAAATCTTTACTGAAGTGCTGCAACGCTATATAGCATTGTGTATTTCGTTGAATTAGAAAGTCCTTTCTCAGTTTTTCCTCTTCTCCATTTTTGGAAAAATAAAATATTGACAAAAAAGTATTTGTTCATAGCTTACGTCACAGCTTCGCAACTCATTTGCTGGAGCAGGGATAAGATTTGCGTTACATTCAGAGAATTCTTGTACATAATAGTTCTAAAACACCGAAACAGTCGTATCGCCTTACGGGGAAGGCAACAGAGATTCACCCCGTTGGATATGTTTACAATATATTACAAAGTGGAAGAAAAGAGTTTTTATCCTACGGGGGTGAATACTCATGTCACTTCTGTTGGAATGAATAAGATTAAAAGTCCATTGGACAATATAGATTTAAAAGGAGACAATTAATGAAGTGTTAACTTCAAAAATATGGTTAACACGCCATAAATTGTTATAACCATGGGGGGTTAGACGTCATAAAGTAATTGGCGTGGCATGTAATTGTTAGATACAATGGCATGTAATTGTTAGATACAATATCATAAATCAGGAAATTCAACAAAGCACTTCTATTTAAGAAATGCTTTGCCAGAAATAGGAGACAGAGATGAAAAAAAACATATTAATTTCTGTAGTTTTATTACCGGTTATACTTTTTTCCCAAATTCAATGGAACCAGTATGATACTGAAGGAAAATTTATTTATGTAACAGCCTTTGAAGATTCAATTAATTGGGTTGGGTCTAGAGGTGGTTTAATAAAACTAAATCTTGAAACTGGAGAAAAATTAATCTATAATACTTATAATTCAAATTTACCTGGCAATTATGTTTATGATATTGCTATTGATGTGAACTTCATAAAATGGATTGCAACGTATGGCCGGGGATTCGCTTCTTTCGATGGAGAAGATTGGACTGTTTACAACACTAATAATTCAGATTTGCCTGATAATGACGTATTAGCGTTTGCTATTGAGGAAAATCAAACGAAATGGGTTGGAACATATGGCGGTGGTTTAGTCAAAATCAATGATAATGAATGGACCGTTTATAATACAGGAAATTCTGAACTTCCAAGTAATAATATTCTCTGCATATACATTGACTGTTTTGATATTATTTGGATTGGGACTGGATCGGGTGCAATTAAGATCGAGAACAACAATTGGACAATTTATGATACTTCAAATTCACCTCTTCCCGGAGGTCAGGTTTTTTCGATCTTTTGTGGATATGATGGAATTGCCTGGTTTGGAACGCATAATGGGCTGGCTTCGTTAGACACTTTTAATAATGATTGGCAAACATATTTGAATGGCAGTACAATTGCATCAATTAATGAAAGCATAAATGGAATGGTTAAGTGGTTTGGAACCGAATTTTCTTTAATAAGTTATGATTACTCAAACTGGAATTATTATAGTACATCAAATTCTGGTCTTCCCTGTAATTTCGTCCAACATGTGAATATAGATAGCAACAATGATAAATGGGTAGGAACCTGGGGTGGGGGTCTTACTCGATTTGATGATAATAATTGGATACCATATGAAACCTGTAATTCTGGACTCACTTCACCACATGTTACATGCATTTGCTTCGATTCTAATGCAGAATCTTGGATTGGAGCAATTTCTTATTCACCGTATAATTTTTTAACTCTACATGGAAGCTTAATACATTTCGATGGGGTAAACTGGACTGCATATCAAACATACAATTCAGATATTCCTTCAAATGAAGTTAAATGTATTAATATTGACGTTGATGACACTATATGGGTTGGTACTGATAGTGGTTTGGCTAGTTATAATGATGATGAATGGACAACCTATAATACTACAAATTCAGCAATTCCTGCAAATAACATAACCTGTATAGCTATAGATATTGATGGAGCAAAATGGATTGGAACTGAATATGGATTAGCAAGATTTGCAAGTTCTAACTGGGAGGTATTTAATACAAGCAATTCTCAACTTCCAGATAATGAGATAACAACGATAACTATTGATTCTAATGGTGTAAAATGGATTGGGACTTATGAAGGAGGATTGGTTAAAATACAAGATAGTAACTTCACAATTTATAATATAGATAATTCAGGATTACCCTGTAATCGTATTTTAGATATTGGAATCGATTCTGACGGAAAGAAATGGATCATTACATACTATAATGGACTTACAATTTTTGATGATTTAGTTTGGATTAATTATAATACTGGTAATTCACAAATACCCTCTGATAATCTATCTTCAATTGCAATTGATAATAATGATATTAAATGGATTGGAGCAAATCATGATGATTTCATTAGATTTGACGGAAATACTTGGGAAAGCTATACTGTCGGTACTGGGGGAATTGGAAACAATAGAATCAGATGTATTTCTATTGATGATGACAATATGAAGTGGATTGGTACTAAAACAACTGGTGTGGTTACTGCTCTAGATAATTTCAATTCAATAGAAGAAAACACCACACATCAATTATTTAATTTATCCAATTATCCAAATCCCTTTAACCCAACAACAACTATCAAGTTCTCCTTACCGGAAGATAGTGATGTGGAACTCTCAATCTATAATGTTAGAGGTCAGAAAGTGAAAACATTAACAAATGAACACTTTGAAAAAGGAACACATTCGGTAGTATGGAACGGTAAAGGCAGCAACAACAAATCTGTATCAACAGGAATTTATTTCTATAAAATTTCTGCAGGTAAATCATCAGCAATGAAAAAAATGTTGCTGCTGAAATAGTTTCGAGTCGTAAGGAAGAATGACGACGACTCGAAGCAGCGCAAACACTCTGTTTGCGAACAATCTTTCTACCCGTATTCAACCGAATGCGGGTAGAGGCACTTTTTCTTGACTTATGAATAACAGATTAAGAAATTTGATAAGGTAATAAGTTTATTAAAAGGCAGGTAATAATGAATAACATCAGCCACACCTTTCCGAAATCTATCTTCACCCCGTTGGATACATATCCTACGGGGTTCAAGATTCTCTTCGTAAGAGGTTTCGGAAGGTTTCTCTTCCTTTTGCCTTTAATCTTTTGTCTTTTTCACTTTGATCTTTCCTCGATAGAGGTCGAAGGTCACCTAACTGAAGACACAACCTGGTTTCCGGATAATAACCCTTATCATGTTATAGATGATGTTTTTGTGGATGAAGGAGTAACACTTACAATTCTTCCGGGAACAGAAGTGAAATTTCACTCCACCAGCTTAACCTGCTATGATGATTTTTCGAATTTTGTTTTTTATAATGGTACAAATATAGCAAAAATGTTATGGGTTGATGGTAAAATAAAAGCAGAAGGTACAGAGGAAGACCCAATAACATTTACCCGTGCGCAGGATTCATTATACTATCACTGGGGAGTGATCTATCTAACCGAGTTTGCAGATAGATGTGTTTTTAAATATTGTAACATTGAATATTCGGCTCGGATGATGATATTGGTTGGTATCTTACCCGTAGGTGCAATAAGCATCTTTAATGAAGAAACTATAATAGAAAATTGTAATTTTATCGATAATTTTTGTGGTGTATTCATGCAATTTTTCCCACAAAAAGTAATTATTAATAATAATCATTTTTATAATATTGAAAATATTCATTCAAGTCTTTTGGGATATGCTGATGGTGGTATAAGGATAAGTGTAGCTGCTTCCGGTCAGTTCAATCCAATTCTCATTGCAGGTAATCTATTTAATCAGCCACTTATTCCTGATTTTGATTTGAGTGTACATAATGCACCGGTATATGTTGTGGATAACCAATTCATTGATGATGGAGGTGAAATGACTTCCTGCTTTGCTTCTATGGATGCGAGTGCTGCATCATATTTTTTTCAGAATGAATTTATTGATTTCTATATTTATGGTATTTTGGGAGGAGAGCAAACAGATTCAATTTATATCAAGAACAACCAGTTCATCGGTGGTACCGATGGCATTAACATAAATCATGCCTATGTGGAGATAAGTGATAATTATTTTGAGGGGTGCAAAGTAAATATTACAGGATGTGATGGAAATAGTATTTTTATGAGGAACTCAATTAATGATGCATCCAGTAATGCTCTCTCTGGTATTATAAGGGTCATATCAGATAATATTATTAAGAATAGTGTGATAGGCCTATCTGGTTGCGGAAATGAATTATTTAGTAACAATGTATTCATTGATAACGAATATATCTTTTCATCAGTAACAGATAATCACATTATTCAAAATATGATTCTCATATTTAATGATGAATTATATAATAATTATTTGTATGGTAACCCCATTTTCCGTGACTGTATACTGGATTTTGAACTACCACCAGAGTGTATCGATGGTGGTGGCAACATCTGGGTGGATTCATTGAATGTAGATTCTCTTTTTGTGGATTGGCAGAATGGAGATTTTCATCTCATCGAAGGCAGCCTGGCAATAGATGCCGGGTTCGATACTCTGGGTTATTATTATCCATTCGATATGGATTACAATCACAGAGTCTGGGATGGAGATGGAAATGGAACTGCAATAATTGATATTGGACCTTATGAGTATAGTTCACCATCTTTTGGCGGTATCGAGGGTTACACATACAATCCATCAACCGGTGATCCGGTGGATTATGTGCTTCTCAAAATCAATAACCAACCGGGAGAGTTCACTTTCTCTGATAGTGTAGGTAACTTCCAATACAAACTTCCTGCCGGTATGTACGATGTCTATGCAGAACGTGTATTTTATGAAGATGTAATCGAATACCAGGTTGAAGTGTTTGATGGTCAGTTCACGCAAGTACTGATTCCAATGACTGAGACAGTTGAAGTTACCCAAAACCAAGTACCCAATACCCAATGCCAATTAACCAATTATCCTAACCCATTTAATCCTGAGACAACTATTTCTTGCCATTTATCAAAAACTTCTCGGGTTACTATCGACATATACAATATAGTTGGACAGCACGTGAGAACTCTTGTCGATGTAGT
>DAOVQH010000155.1 GCA_030628755.1 Candidatus Cloacimonadota bacterium
CAGTGTTCTGGACAGTACCTTATTTTATAAAAGCCACTCCTGATAATGGATTTACCGGTGATGTTGAACTCCAAATTCCAAGCTTTAATACTCGGGTAAATTGGCAAGAAATCCTTCAAATTCCTGTTGAATCTTTGGGACCAGTTGCATTCTTTGATGAAGCTCTTTTAATTAACGAACCAACTGTCATTTATAGATTGGGATGTAAACCAGCCGGGGATGGTCTTCTTGATCCTTCCCAATATGAATATGATCTGTATAATGGACAACCAATAGGATTAAGAAAAGAAACTGGTGAAAGTAAGTGTTACATTTTTGGTTTCCCACTTGCCTATATGGTACCGGATCAGGTTAGATTATTAATGAATCAAATCATAGAAGAAATAGAAATGGAATAATAAAGGAGAAATTATGAAACGATCAATAATTAGCTATTTTATACTAACTATGTTTCTGTTTTCATTATTAGTTATCAGTGGATGTGAGGATGAAAAAGGCACCGAAGTAGAGGAAATATTGGATAAGGATCAAGTAGATGTTACTCTGATTGATGTATGGGACCTCTGGGAATATCAGCAGGTTTCAACAACTCGAGTAAATAAAGGTAATAGAAAACCTTCTAAAACTTTTTTGAGGACATTTTTGGATGGTTTCGGTTATCCGCTTCTTATAGAGGAATTCTATTTAAATATAGAAAAGCATAAAATTACTCTTGGGGGGATCGAATATAGTTCTGACTCCGAGGATATAGAAAGTTTGCATTTTATAGATAATCAGATGTGGATTGTTGATACAGATGATGATTCACTATTTTATTACGATTATTGTTATAATGATTCGTCGGAAGCTTTGTGGTTACGAGAAGACAATACTTCATCTACTGTTTGGGCTGTCGACCCCACAATTGTTGATTCCGTTATTCAAGGAACAGATACTTTAAATGTAAATATTGATGATTATATGCTGTTCTTCAGACAAGGTGGTGGACCAAAACTGGATTTATCAGAACCTGATAATAATACTCTCATCTCAGATTTAACTCCTTTATTTGCCTGGGAAGACTATCCTAATACTACAGAATACATTCTTCAGGTACGACAGGATACTATGTTCAGCGAAGAAACTGGTTTTGTAATAAATGAAATAGTCACAACTAACGAGTATCAGACTCAGGAAGACCTTGAAAACTTTTCAGGTTTCTTCTGGAGAGTAAAAAGTGATAACTCCGAATGGAGTGATATCTGGGCTTTTGGCACCTATTATATAATTACTCTTTTATCACCTGCAAATAACTCTTTTGTTCATCTGAAACCTACATTTAACTGGGAAGATTATGATGGTGCAACTGAATACACTATTGAAATCTCAGAAGATATCCATTTTGTAGATAACGTTATTTCTGCCACAACTTCAAATTCCCAATATTTTCATTCTGAAAATCTTACTGCTGATAAAGAGTATTTCTGGAGAGTTAAAGCTGATAACTCTGAAAACCACTGGAGTAATGTCTGGGCAATAAATACTACTAAAGGTGTTAATCTATCTCATACTATTACTTCTCCTACAAATGAAGAATCTGAAGTTGAAATTCCGGTTACATTTGTATGGAAAGCTCTCGATAATGCTGCTAACTATAGAATCCTGGTTTATGATGATTCCACATTTGCGAATATAGTAATTGATGAAACTGTTACAGATAATGAATACACTGAAACTGGAGTATTACAAACAAATTGGGAATACTTCTGGATGATCAATAGCGATGTATCAGCAGTGTGGAGCGATACAATAGGCTTTAAAACAAACATTTCGCCATTACTTGTAAGCCCTGTTGACGATTCTTTAGGTGTAGGAGTTATAACCCAATTTACCTGGGATGTATATACCGGAGCTCAAAATTACGTGATCCAGGTTGATGAAAACTCAAATTTCAACGATCCTATTGTTGATTCCTATATATACTATGATGGTGATGATATTGTTTGTGAAACAGCTTCAAGGATAAGAGAAAATAGTAACGAAACTATTGATTTCATACCACTATTGGTCGAAGATTTCGAAGGTGAAACACAGTACTTCTGGCGTGTACAGAAAGATAGTCTGGAATGGAGTGAAGTATGGAATTTTACAACTATAATGCCTACAGGACAAGTTGAGCTTACTACTCCTGAAGATGAGGAACCTGGGGTTGGACAGTTACCAGGATTAGAATGGGATAGTGTTACTGGTTCAACTTTCTATCGGGCGGAAGTTTGTCATGAAGAAACTTTTATAAATACAATGTGGGTTAATATTATCACTGAAAATAAAAATTATACACTGGGGAGTGATGAAATGCTTCTTGTTGGTGAAACCTACTACTGGCGAGTTAGAAGCGATGTAAGCCAGTGGAGCGAGGTAAGAGAATTTACTGTTAGAACCGGTATTCCTGATATTATTGAACTTTCAATAAGCGAGGAAGCTCCTTATAAGATTGATATGACCTGGGAATGCGGTTCAGGTGAACACACTGACTTCTTGATTGAAAGGTCTATTAACCAGATAGACTGGGAAGAAATCGGTTCTGTGGCTGTAACTACATATTCTGTTAACGAATTTGTTGATTTCGATAAAGAAGAAAATACTACTTATTATTACAGAATGAGAACAGAAAACCCGGTTGGATATAGTAGTTACTCCCCTGATACGTTAACAACAACTTACTCATTTAATTTCGATAATGAACCAGAACTTATTAATGTTACTCTCGGCACTTTTCAGATGGGAAGCACTGACGGCGATATTGATGAACAACCTACACTTTATCAAGAATCATTCTTACCGCCACCATCAGACTGGACGATTGATCAGAACTGGGATTTCAGTAGTGGAGCACTTTCATTTACAAGTCAGGATTCAATTTATATGTTCGATCTTTCAGCAATATCGCCTATGATCTCTTTACCTGAAAATGTTTACAAAACCTATATTCAACAATATCTTTCAGAACTTTTTGCTGTTGATGAAATTGCTGAAATATCAGTCATTTCAAACGGAAATGAAGATATTATCTGGTCTCATAGTTGCCTTGAAGGAAGCTGGGGATTTAGCGGTGGCACAATTATTGATTTCTCTTTTCAAGATTACGCAGGCCAGGATATTCAACTGAAATTCAGAATATACGGAACCGATACAGATAATATCGAATGCTGGAATATCTATGATCTGAAAATAACTACTTCATATAGAACTACAACTTTGGAGAATTCATTCCAGCTTGGAGAATGTGAAATTACCAATAAGGAGTATTGTGAAGTTCTAAACTGGGCTTTAGGTAAAGGGAAAATAAAGAAAGTATATAATTTAAGTAATGTAAGTGGTTATGCTGCTGATGCATTGAAGATCTCAAAAATTCTTGAGGATGAAAGTGCAGGTTATTGTCAGGTGATCTTTAATAATGTAGATAAAATCTTTAAGGTTACAACCGGAATGGACAATCACCCG
Source organism: Candidatus Cloacimonadota bacterium (assembly GCA_030628755.1). Taxonomy (GTDB): domain Bacteria; phylum Cloacimonadota; class Cloacimonadia; order Cloacimonadales; family TCS61; genus JACNIV01. The sequence goes on from DAOVQH010000155.1 coordinate 3,484, forward strand.
ATAACCGGTGTTAAATGGTTTGGTGGTGCTGCATACACGAATTGGCTAAGCCAGATCGATGGTTTGACAACACTTTATTCCGGGACATCCAGCTGGACCTGTGATGTTTATGGAGCAGAAGGTTACAGACTGCCAACTGAAGCTGAATGGGAATTCTCTGCAAGAGGTGGAAATTATAGCGGTAATTATACTTACAGTGGTAGTGATAATGTCGATGACGTAGCATGGCATTATGGAAATGCTAATGGTGAGTTACACGAGGTTAAACAGAAAGATCCTAATGAATTGGATACTTATGATATAAGCGGAAACCTCTGGGAGTGGTGTAATGATAAATATGATGCTGATTATTATACTTCAGATCCAATCACTAATCCAACTGGACCTTCAGGTAGTATTGGTGATTATACAAGAGTAGTACTTAGAGGTGGAAGCTGGGAATATGAAGCATATCATCTTCGAAATGCCAATAGAAGCAAATGCAAAGCTAGTTTAAGTTATGGAAGAGTTAATACCAGTATCGGATTTAGAATCGTAAAAATTAATCCCTAAATTAAGTAGATAATAAAAGCACCCGATTAATTTCGGGTGCTTTTTTATTAATAAAAAATGCCGTTTTCTTTAGGACAGATTTTAATACACTTTAAACAATGAATACAATTGGGGTCTGATATTTCCTCATATTTAGAAATATCTATATTCATTGAACAGTTTTCAATGCAGATATTGCAATCACCACAAATTTCCCAATTTCTATATATCATATGTTTTTTAATGCCTAACAACTTCCCGACAAATTGGAAAATATTCATCAAAGCTGCATAAGGACAAAAATATCTACACCAGAATCTTTCGATAAAAAAACCACCAATGAATATAATAACAAGAGTTAAAATTCCCACCTTCGTAATGGCTCCTGGAAATGAAAAAATTACAATAGGACAGAACTGCATATACAAATATTGGATTAGAGCAATGGACATGTAAAGTGTGATAATCAGAACTAAGTATTTTAAAATCCTGATGTACTTATCTAATTTATGAGAAATTCGGGTTTTGTTTTTAAATGGATTTAGCTTGAAAATATATTCCTGTATAGTTCCTAAAAAGCAGATATACCCACAAAACCTTCTGCCTATAAAGATAGTTGATATCAATATTATTAAACCAATGATAACCGCAATAAAGTAAACTGGTAGACCTCTAAAAATCATTGGTCCAAAGCATATAACAGAATATGGACAGAATTGATGACAGGTGTGAATTTTTACAGGAATCAAATATAGAAACAATAGCAGCCAGATTCCTAAAAAGACATATTGAAACAGCTTTCTGATTTGAAATTTATCCATAAGTTACCTGGTCGTTTTTTGAATATTTCTTATTCAGATAGATATAAAGTGTCAAATGAAAAATTTTAAAATCAAGTTATTTTACCTTTTTTTATAACAAAATTTATTTCTATATCAGCAATTGATTTTGAACTGAAAATATCTTCATTCAGACAAACCATATCAGCCTGCTTTCCAATTTCAATTGTACCGAGTCTATCTTCATCAAATGAGAGTCTTGCTGCATTTTTTGTATAGAGCTCTACTGCCTGATAGGGGGTTAATCTTTCATTTTCATTATGAATTCTAACTGCAGCATCTATTCCTTTGAGAGCATTCATCTCTGTTATATACCAATCGGAACTCCCTGTGAGCAATATCCCGCGATTGTATATTGAAGCGAGTCTATTGGTTCTGGAAGTTCTTTCCTTTCCCAATCTGGTTTCATAGAGAGCGTTTTCTCCACCCCAGAGTCTATCGAACATAGGTTGCATCACTGCACTAACTCTGGCTTGTGCAATTCTATCGAGTATTTCATCGGATGTGAGTTCATTATGAATGATTTCATGCCGGAGGTCTTTAGGTTGCTCCATTTGAACTTTTTCGTAAAACTTCAGGATTTGAGAAATTGCCGCGTCTCCAATACAATGAATAGCAATTTGGAGATCACTGTCATGAGCTTTTCGAATAAATTTTTCCCAGAATTCATCTGAGTGATAAAGACAACCGAAGTTATCTGGTTGATCTGTGTAGGGTTCTAATAGCGCTGCAGTATGGGAACCGAAAGAACCATCTGCCAAAATACATCCCCCTACTCTGGGAGAACCGATCTCAAGAGCTATATCAACATCTGTTGTTTGTGGGTAGAGAATATATTCTACAGGGAATTCATCCAATTTATTCTTTAAAAATTCATAATGATTTATATCTGATCTGATATTATCGACCATTGTATGGACTGTGGTATGACCTGTTTTTGCAGCAGATTCTGCAGCTTTTTGATAAGCAAGTAAAATTCCTTCTTCAGGGATGTTTTTTTTAAACCAGGTAGCAGCTTTACTGTCTAAACGTTTATTCAGGTATCCATCAAAGTTATCAGGAAGCGTTTTTTCCCAATCTATTTGTTTTGCTGCAATAGTATTGATAACACATGAATGCCCGTCTACTCTTCTTAGAAATACAGGGATATCAGGAAAAATCCTATCGAGTTCTTTTGCAGTTGGAAACCTTTTTTCTTTTATATTGTTTTCATCAAACTTAAAAGCAAAAATTTTACCACTAACTGGTTTTATCTCTGCTAATATTGCAAATACTTCATTTAATGATTTTACATTTTCCAGATTTGCTCTAGAAATATATAATCCCCCCTCAAAAGAGTGCGTATGAGTATCGATAAATCCAGGATAAACAAATGATTCTTTTAAATCGATTTTCTCTACATTTTTTAAATCCGGAATGTTTTTGAAAATTTCTTTGATTTTTCCTTTATCAATTAAAAGTGCGGAAAAGA
>DAOVQH010000028.1 GCA_030628755.1 Candidatus Cloacimonadota bacterium
ACGAAAAATCCCGGTTAAAAATTCTTTTCCCTGTGTGGGTGATTAGCTCAGTTGGTTAGAGTGCTACGTTGACATCGTAGAGGTCACAGGTTCGAATCCCGTATCACCCACCATTCTTTGCTCACTAGTAAAACTCGTGAGCTTCGAATGGCACGCCGATAGGAAGAAACACAATATATCTTTATAAATAATTTGCGAAGAATGGTGTCCTCCGAAGCAATAGCTTACACATGTTTCTGAGGGCATATGCGAAGGAGAACAAATGTACTGTCCAAAATGCAAATCAGAATTTAGTGATGGAATAAAAGAATGTCCGAAATGTAAAACATCTCTTGTTAAAGTACTTATTAAAGATGATTATTTAAAATTCGTAACAGTTTTTTGTTCAAGTAATCCAGCTTTATTAGCTATTGCAAAATCTTTACTTGAAGATGCAAATATCAGATATTTTGTTGCAAATGAAAATGTTCAGGATTTTATTGGTGGAAGATTGACTGGTTTCAATGCAGCAATCGGAGGTGTTGAAATTAAAGTATGTGAAGAAAATAAAGAAGAAGCAGATATTTTATTACAAGACTTACTTTCATGATTAATAGAAAATGAAAGAATTGCCTAATTCTAGGCCTACGGTTTTTTTAATGAGTAATTTGAAATTAGTAACTGAGGTCGTTCAAATTCCGTATAACCCACCATTTTTATACTCACCTGTCTTCTCCGGCAAATGCCGGATACGACAAGGCAAGCGGATCTACCCTAGCGAAATAATCCCGACCCGTTCTCCGTAGTATCCATTCTCAGTAGTACGTCAGCTGACGGACGAAGGATGAACTACGCCCGTTCTCCGTAGCATACTGCGAAGGGTGAAGAGGGTGAATATATCGTATCGGGACTGTTCCTGCTTAGCAGGATTTCACAGGGTGAACACGAATTACAAGCATATTGCTGTTTTTACTTGCTTTTCTCATGTTCATTCTCTTCGGTAAAGAAGTTCTCGTTCCAAAGCCTTTAGCATGCTGTATAGTGTGCCCGGCTTTGGAATGTTTTTCTCTATTATAATATTTTCTTCGTGCTTCTTAGCGTTCTTCGTGGCTAATTCCCCTTCAAAGCTAAAAAAATCTTTACTATAAAACAATCCTGACAAGACTTTGTTTTTAATAAAATCGTAAGCGGAGATATAATGATAAAAAAAACCAAATCCTTTTCAGGAAAAATAATCATCATCGGCTCAGGAAACTGGGGAACGACACTTGCCCTGCTTTTATGTAAGAAACATAAGATTTATTTATGGACTATAGATCAAAATGAAGCTGATGAGATAAACAAAACCCGTGAAAATAAACTATCTCTACCAGGAATTAAACTGCCAGTAAATATAATTGTAGAAAAGAAATTCTCCCGAAAGATCGAGACAGAAGATATTGTGATCATAGCTATTCCTTCCCGAAAAATAAGACAATTGGTGGATGAATTTTATAAGAATGAAGCAAATAAATTTATTGCACTCAATGCTTCCAAGGGTGTTAAACATTCAACCCTGATGACTGTTGGACAAACTATTGCAAGTAAGCTTCCCGAAGTTAAATATGCTTCTCTTTCCGGTCCGACCATTGCAAAAGAACTCGCAGAAGGCTTGCCAGCCAAAGCTGTTCTTGCCTCAAGGGATATTCCTTTATTAGTTTCTCTGCAGCAGATATTGGAAAACGACTTTTTAAAGTTCGAGTTCAGTCGTGATGTAAATGGTATTGAACTGGCAGCAGCAATGAAAGGTCTGATTGCGATCGCTGTTGGTATTTCTGATGGGCTTGGTTTCAAAACAAATATTTTCGGATTGATTATTACTTATGGTTTACGGGAGTTTAGAACTGTGATGGAGTTTCTGGGTGTTCAAACGTCAACCGTTTATGGCATTGCAGGAATGGGGGATTTAATTACAACCTGTATTTCCAGAAACAGTCGTAACCGCAAATTTGGGAAATTATTAGCAGAAGGCTATTCCCGAGATGAAGCTCTGAAAAAAGTGGGAATGGAAGTTGAAGGTGTTTCCATGGCAAAAACCGTTCAGAAACTGGCGAAATTCAATCTCTCAATTCCCCTGATATCCTGCATTACTCGCATTATTTTCGAAGATGTAAAAGACATAAAAAAAGAGTTGTTGGATACTCTAAATTCAATTTCGGGTTAAAATTTGTTGTCAAAAATAAAACATTAAAAATTTTTACGAAAAATCAAGAAGGAAAAATATGAAAGATTATACTCTTTTTCTTATTAAGCCTGACTCGACTATCAAAAACCACATCGGGGCAATTCTAAAGATAATAGAAGAACACGGGTTTGTTATTAAAGAAATGAAAATGTTCCGGATGGACAGAAAATTTGCTGATAGATTCTATGAAATCCACAAAGGAAAAGATTTTTACGATAATCTGATTAAATTCATGACTTCAGGTAGAACTGTCGCTGCTGTTCTCTATCGGAAAAATGCAATTAATGAACTCAGAAAAGTTATTGGAAAAACCGATTATCATGAAACTAAACCTGAAACTATTCGAAGGATTTATGGGGAAACAGTAACTCGGAACGCCGTTCATGCTGCCGATTCTCCGGAACATGCAAAAGAGGAAATATTAAAGATTTTTCCCGATTTCAAATTTAAAGAGTAACAATACAAACATTATCATTTAGTTCGGAGAATAAATGAAAATTCTTACCATAAACTGCGGTAGTTCATCTGTGAAGTTCCAGTTCATTAACCTGGCAAATAAGGAAGTTCTTGCAGAAGGTATTGCAGAAAAAATAGCAGAAAAAATTTCACTATTCACATACAAAACTAAGGATTTCACAAAAAAGAAACAGGAAATGCTAATCGAAAATCATGAAAAAGCTGTACAAAGTATTATAGACCATTTACTGGATAAAAATCACGGGGTAGTGAAGAACATTAAAGAAATCGATGCTGTGGGTCACCGACTGGTTCATGCCGGAGAACATTATTCCGGGTCAGTCAGTATAGACGATGATGTTATCAGAGTTATGGAAGAATGTGCAAGTTTAGCTCCGCTTCATAATCCTGCAAATTTAAAAGGTATTTTTGCTATGAAAAGTTTTCTTCCGGATACACCTCAATGTGGTGTTTTTGATACTGCTTTTCACCAGACAATGCCTTCAAAAGCTTACCTTTATGCTCTTCCTCTGGAATTTTATACAAAACACAAAATCAGACGTTATGGTTTCCATGGAACTTCCCATAAATACGTTAGCCAAAAAGCTGCTGAATATCTTGGAAAAGACATGAAAGATTTAAAAATAATTTCCTGTCATATTGGGAACGGAGCTTCAATTACAGCCATTGAAGATGGAAAATCTATAGATACATCAATGGGATTTACACCTCTCGAAGGATTGGTAATGGGCACCCGTTGTGGTGATATTGATCCTGCAATTCCAATTTATATGCATAAAGAAATGGGAATGAACATTGATAAAGTCAACATGATCCTTAATAAAAGAAGCGGTATGCTTGGACTTTCCAGTATCAGTAATGATATGCGTGAAATAGAAAATGAAATAGTTAAAAATAATAATCCTGATGCAAAACGTGCTCACGAAGTCTATGCTTACCGGATAAAAAAATATATCGGAGCTTATATTGCTGCTATGAACGGGTTGGATGTTCTTATTTTCACCGGTGGTGTAGCTGAGAATATGCCCATACTGCGAGCTGAAACATGTAAGGATCTGGATTATCTCGGAATTATACTCGACAAAAAAAGGAACGACCAGTTGGCCAGTGGTATTATAGAACTTAATACTGAAAGTTCAAAAATAAAAATTCTGAAAATCCCAACCAATGAAGAACTAATGATTGCCTTGGAAACTCAAAGAATTTTTACTAAATAATGAGTTATGAAAAATTGAAATTGTCATTGTGAATCCGGTTGATGCCGGATGCCACAAGAAGACATCTCGCAAAGACAAATAATTTTTTTCATTCTCAACTTTCCGTCAATGGCTGGACAAGTCCAGTTGGGAATGCAATATGTGCGAAGTTTCCACTTCGCAATAAATAAAAGTATTGGAAGCGGAAGCTTCAAAATAATTACCTTCCCAAGCAGAAGCTTAGGAAGGAGGAAAAAGAGATCCCCACTTTTGTGAGGATGACAAGGTTTCCTTTGTGTCTTTGCCTGCCCTGTAGGGAAGTATGACCCCAGTCCCGAAAGCATTCGGGACGGGGTAAACTGTATCGGGGTGACTTTGCTTTGCCCCGTTGACTAACTGGGGTGGCAAAAAAGGAGTATTTATGATAGCCAGATACATCACAGTTCTTGCTTATACGATATTGATAATAGTAATAGGAATTTTAGGTTCAAAAAAGACAAAATCCTTTAAAGATTTCATGCTTGGCGGAGGAAAGATCGGTCCCTGGATGACTGCATTTTCCTATGGAACAGCATATTTTTCTGCAGTTCTTTTCATTGGTTTTGCAGGAAAAATCGGTTGGGGATTCGGGCTTTCCGGTATGTGGATCGCTGTTGGGAACAGTTTTTTGGGTGTGCTTGGAGTATGGCTTCTTCTGGGTAACAGAATAAAACTGGCATCAGAAAAATATAATATCCACACAATGCCGGAATTCCTGGAAGCAAGGTTCGGCTCTCCCTTCCTAAAACTATTCGCATCCATTGCGATATTCATATTCTTTATCCCATACACTGCTGCGGTCTTTATGGGATTAAGCTATTTATTTGAGTCCAATTTTCATCTTCCCTACACTTATGCGCTACTCTTCATGGGAATCCTCACTGCTGTTTACCTGGTACTTGGTGGCTATAAATCCATGGCAATGATAGACGTGATCTTCGGTATAATAATGACGATTGGTGTTTTTATCCTGCTGGGAAGCACAATCTCCAAAGGTGGAGGACTCCCGAATATTTTCCAGAGTTTGAGGGATATAAATCCCAAACTTATTTCGCCTGTTGGTCCTCCCGGAATATGGGCACTTCTTTCGCTTGTCTGTTTAACAAGTGTAGCACCATTCGCAATGCCGCAACTGGTTCATAAATTTTATTCAATAAAAGATAAAAGATCAGTAAAGATAGGAACAATTGCATCCACGATCTTTGCTTTAATAGTTACCGGAATTGCTTATTTTACGGGTGCATTAACCAGGATATTCCTTTCACCGGAAAGCAACCCTGATGCATTTGTTAACGGCAAACCTGTTTTCGACGCATTAATGCCGGAGCTTCTGGTCACAGTTATTCCCGCAGCTCTTTCTGTCGTTATCCTGCTTCTCATCCTTTCTGCTTCGATGTCCACCCTGGCAGCATTAGTCCTTATTTCCAGTTCTGCAATCACCAAAGACATATATCACGGCTTTATCAAAAAAGATGCTTCTGATAGAACTTTAACTATCCTGATGAGAACTGGAAGCGTGTTTTTCATTTTGCTTTCCATAATCCTGGCTTCTTTCAAACCTGCTGTGATAGTTACAATCCTGGCAATTTCCTGGGGTGCTATTGCTTCTGTTTTCCTGGGTCCGTTCATCTGGGGAATGCTCAATAAAAGAGTAAATAAAGTTGGAGCCGTTGGGGCTTCTGTAGGAGGACTTACGATCTGCCTGATACTATTCTTCTTCTGGGGTGCAAGAATGGTCCCGCAGGCTGGAAGCATTGGTATGCTATCCTCTTTGGCATTGGTTCCTGTTTTCAGTTTATTTGGAAAGAAAAAGAATTAACAACGAATCCGCCTTCGTTTGGACTTCGGCGAGACAGGCAAAAACGAACAAAAAAAGATAAAAAGGAGTGATTCATTAATCACCCATAAAATATTCTATAGTCTACTCTTCGTGCTTTTTAGCGTTCTTCGCGGCTAAAAATTTAGCTCTTTCGGTTTCTCCAGTACAAATTCCACTTCCACAACTATTAATGGCAGTTTATGCTCAATGAAACGCAGCTTGGCAAAATCCTTTTCTGTGATGAGAAGATAATCGATTTCTTCCTTCCTTAATTCAGTTTCTATCTTCTGCAGAATTGCTTTATCTTTAAAATCATAATGATCGGGAAAGCTGTAATGTTTTTCAAAAGAAAGATCTGATTTACGAATCGTATTTTCAAATGATTTTGGTAACCCAATACCCGAAAGTAGAGCCAATCGACCAGTTGGTTTTACATCATTTTTATTCGTATCATAAAATCGTTTTACAATATATCCGCTCCGCAGGATAGGCTTATTGTATTTTTTCAATTTTTCCGGGATATTTCCTTCCCCATTAAAAACAATGTAGTCTGCATATTTAAGAGCAGAAAGCGGTTCCCTCAGAATTCCAGCAGGAAGAACAAACCCATTTCCAATCCCACCGATCTCGTTGAATACAACAAAATCCAGGTCGTGAAAAACTTTCAGATGCTGGAAAGAATCATCTAAAATAATATAATCAAGGTCAACGTATTTTTTTTCTAAAATCTTAATTGATAACCTGCGGTTCTTTCCAACAATTACAGGGATACCTTTCAGTTTTGAAGCTAAGAGATACGCTTCATCACCTGCCTCTCTGGCAGAATCAAAAATGTCGTTGCGGTCTGAGATTAATTTATTCTCATGCTCAAATTTTCCTTTATACCCACGATGAGAAACTGCAACTTTGAATCCCTTATCAGTAAGATAATTTACCAGAAAAATCGTAAATGGTGTTTTCCCGCTGCCGCCACTGACAATGTTCCCCACGCTGATTATTTTACACTTGCTTTTATAAACCAGTGAAGGAAAAAGCATGTAGTAAAACCTTCTCAGCCAAAGAATAAAAGAGTATTTTATAGACAATGGCCAGAGAAGATAAGAAAGTAAAGAGCGTTTGTATAGATGATTTTCAATGAAATTCTGCATAGCCCATTATCTCATGCCGAACTTTCCAGTTCGGAATGTACTAATTTGGAAAACTTCTGCTTCCTTTTCGATAATGAAGTAGAAACTTCAACGGTTATTGTCTTCCGAAGCGGAAGCTTCGGAAGTAATGTAAGATTTTTTATTATAATCAAAATTCAATACCCTTCCTGGCTTGAATCCCTTCATTGAAATAATGTTTTATCTCTAACATCTCAGTAACCAGGTCTGCTTTTTCAATAACTTTTACATGAGCATATCTACCGGTCATAATCACTTCTGCATCAGTTTTTATATCCAGCAGTTCAAGTTGTTTTTCCAAAGGAAGTAACTTCCATTTTACTGCTACATTTATCTCATCAATCACAATTAGATCATATTTGTTCGATTTCAAAACTTCCTCAGCTTTTTCTGCTCCCAGCTTTGCTTCTTCAAAGTCAATCTCGTCTGGATTATTTGGATCTACAAGCTGGTCGGTTCCGAACTGGAAGATGTCGATACCCGGTTTGTTTTCCAGAAATTTTATCTCGCCATAAACAAAGTTCTTTTTCATAAACTGGATAAGACAAACCTGCTTACCATTTCCAAGAGTACGAATGATTAATCCCAAAGCTGCAGTAGTCTTTCCTTTTCCATTACCTGTATAAATATGAATCATACTTTAATTCCCCTTTTATGACATATTACTTTTATTGTTTGCTGAAATTTTGTGTCAACTTTCTTATTCAAGATTTTCAACCGCTAATAAACGCAAATTAACATAAAAAATTTTATGATTCTCGTTCCCAAAGCTTTAGGACGTTAAATGCGAAGCATATTTAACTGTTCCGACTTTGGAAACGAAATATGCAAATTTACACGAATATACTTGAATTATTTCTCTGTGTTTTTCGCGTATTACGTGGAAAAATAAATCCTAACGAGAATTCAATTGACACCATAAATCTTCTGTTAATTATTTGGTTTGTATTTTCAAGGTAAATTTTGTATGAAAAAGAAAAAATTTAATTTTGGTCCATATCTCTATTTGCTTCCTGCTGCAATAATTGTTATTGTTTTTCGACTGGTTCCTATTGTACTTTCTTTTATCGTCAGTTTCTTTGACTGGACAATTACCGGACCCGGAGAATTCATCGGACTCTCAAATTATTCTAAACTCATTTATGATAAGGAATTCTGGCAATCGCTTGTGAATACATTCTACCTGGTGATTTTTGTTGTACCGATTAGTTTGGTGCTGTCGCTATTTTTTGCTTCACTTTTAAACAACATCAAGAAGTTGAAAAGCTTTTTCAGATCCATCTATTTTATTCCCACAGTGACATCCATGGTAGCGATTTCCATTGTCTGGAAAATTATCTTCAATCAACAAACCGGGCTGGCAAATTATTTTTTGGAGAAAATCGGGTTTGATCCTTTAGCCTGGTTAGCTGAAAGTAGAGGAATATTTCAACTTCTATTTGCAAATTTTGGAATTGACCTTCCTTCTTATCTGGGTGGACCTTCGCAAGCACTTTTTTGTATTATCATCGTTACAATCTGGAAGGGATTGGGATACAATACCATAATTTACCTGGCTGGATTACAGAACATTCCGAATGTTTATTATGAAGCTGCAGATATTGATGGAGCTGGCAAAATAAAGCAGTTCTTCAAAATCACCTGGCCCCTTATTTCACCCACCACGTTTTATGTTCTGATGATGACAACAATTATCACATTCCAGGTATTTTCCCAGATCTATTTGATGACCGGTCCTCCTGTAGGTGGTCCGTTGGGAACGACCAAGGTTATTGTTTACTTCCTGTTCGATAAAGGTTTCGGTGAGAGCAATGACCTGAGTTATGCAAGTGCAATTGCACTCGTTCTATTTGCTATCATTCTCACACTAACTTTACTGCAGAAGCGTCTGGAGAAGAAAGTCCATTATTAATAAGGGAAAAGTATGAATCCTACAAAAGTTATTACTTACACTATTCTTACTTTTTGCGGTATTATAATGGTAATCCCATTTATATGGATGGTTACAACCTCTATTAAATCTCAGCTTGAAGTTAACAAAGGAAATGTAGGTTTTCTACCTATCGAGGAATTTTCAACTTATACTGAAGGTGATAAAGAATACCGCATAACTCTGGTAAAAGACGAAGGTGATAGTTCTTATGTTCATCTTTTTAATGAAAAATGGGAAAGGATCAGTTCTTATAAGAAAATCCCGAATTCGAGCATTGTAACTGAACGACAATTCAAACTTCATTTCGAAAATTTTTCGACTGCTTTTAATAAAGTTCCTTTCGGTAGATACTTTTTAAACACATTATTTGTCTCTTTTTCAGTTGTAATCGGAGTCCTTATCACCGGTTCTCTTGCTGCGTATGCTTTTGCAATTATGAAATTCAGAGGAAGAGATTTCTTCTTCTACCTTTTCATCAGTATGATGATGGTTCCCCAACCGGTTTACTTGATTCCTTCGTATGTTCTTTTGAATCATCTCGGCTGGATAGATACCTACCAGGCACTTATTATTCCGTGGGTAGCAAATATCTTCACAATATTCCTTTTGCGACAACAATTCAAAACCATACCCAGAGATCTTTTAGATGCTGCTTATATCGATGGCTGCAGTCGTTTGAAAGCTTTGTGGAAGATTGTTTTGCCGCTTTCCAAATCTGTGATTGCAACTGCTGCTATATTCGGTTTTATTGGAAGCTGGAACAGCTTTATGTGGCCTCTTATCATGACTGACAGCCCGGAACTACGCGTGCTCCAGGTAGGATTAAGCTATTTTTCCCAGGAAGCTTCTACTCAAACAGCACTTCTAATGTCGGCTTCAATGTTCAGTATATTACCGCTGGTAATTCTTTTCTTATTTGCTCAAAAGCAGATTATTGCCAGCTTTGCTACCAGTGGTTTAAAGGGATGATTTTTCATATTTGTTCCCAAGTTACTCCGTTACGAAGAAAAACTTCGTAACGAGATAGATGATATTTATAAAAAATAAAGATGCCTTGCATCTAAAATAAAAGGAGGAAAAAATGAAAATTATCAGCTCGATTTTGGTAATCATTGGCGCTATATTAATGCTTTTTGGTTTTATCACTTTCCTGAAAGGTAGTGCCTTTTTGGGAGTAGGCTTACCAGTTAACTATTTCCACGCAGCAACCAGTGCTATGCTTCTTGCTATTTGCCTTAAATTTGTCTGTCACTCTGAGAAAAAGGAATAATCGTTCTGTAATTGAAATTGTTATTGCCAGCCTTCCCCATTGCCGGGGAAGGCTTTTGTTTTTTATTAATATGTAGCTCGTTTACTCAGCCATAAGCACCGGCTGATAAATCTTGAACGAGTATTTACTCAGACAAGATTTATCCGCCTTTTAATCGCCTTAAACGATTTGGTGGAGTGTCTTATTTACTATACCTCCGTTCACTCCTGAACGAGTATTTTCTCAGACAGGAGTGTCTGATTTACTGTATCTCGTTCACTCCTGAACGAGATTTCCCTACACAAAAAATACAACTATTATACAATATCCTACTATCCGCAGAGGATACACAATCATTGAAAATTTGAGAAAGGGTATTCGGAATATTCCAGCTGCTATCGTTATCGGGTCACCCAGGAATGGTGTCCAGGAAACAAGCAGGCTCCAGGTGCCGTATTTTTGAGTATATTCCAAAGCTTTCCTACCGCTTTTTGATCTTTCCAGCCTGGGAATGAGCGGTTTACCTATAAGATAACCCAACCAGTAGTTGCCAGCACAACCGGCGCTGTTTCCAATTGAGCAGGCAATTAAAGATGGAACAGGAGGTGCCCCTGCAGCCAGCGCAGCTAACAAAATAGCAGCAGAGCTTGCCGGTACGATCGTGGCAGCTATGAACGAAGTGACAAATAGTGCCAAAATTCCATAGTTGTTAATGAATTCCAGCATCCAGGGGGAGATGTCCATGGCTAGGTTTTACTTATTTATCAATTGCAAATTCAGTATCAATATCTTTTGCAGTTTTTTTAAGCTTGTAAAATTCAATTTTTAATTGTTTTGTTAAAAAATACATTACCCACCTGTTTAGTTGAATTTTATTATCTAACCATTGATTAAATATTTCTAATAATTGATAAATATCGAAATTAATAAATTCATCACTGCAATACCTTTCTTTGTGTTTTTTTTGGAATTTGTCACAAACTTCTTTTAGCATTTTAAAACCCATTTTGCCCATTGATTCTTGTCTATTATCACCATAGAAAAATTCTAACATATATGCAAAATAATTGTTAAATAAGCAATTATCAAATAAATTTATAAACTTATTACTTGAATATTTCATTTTTATTTTCCTTTCTTTATTTTTGATATGTGATATTAAATCACTTAGAATTTCTTTTACTATTTTATTCTGAACTTGAATATCTTCATTTAGATTGTAATAATCATATTTTAATTCATTAGGAAATTTTGATCTAATTTCAAATCCATCTTTAATCATTGATGTTCTTATGATTGAATGAGTTGATTTCCATTCTTTCTTTTTGTTCTTATATTTGCTTCTTTTAGTAGGATGCCCGATTGAGTTATGTCTTTTTTCTCTAATTTTGTATAATTCTGAATAATTTCCATTCTTACTAAAATTTATTTCAAAATTTAATACTTCACCCAAATTTCTTAACGCATCTTGTTGAATAATTAATGCTTGCATCAAACCATAAATAAATAGGTATTTACCACCGTTATTTTCGGGCAGGTTACTATTTTTATAATATTCTATTGATAATTGTGTGTCTTCTATACAATCCATTGCACTGCATAATTGATACCAACGGTTTGAGTCAACTAAAATACTATATCTAATAACAGAAGAGTTAATCGCACTTCGAAACTTTTTCATCAAATCGTTTACAGAACTATCATTTTCAAAGACCATGTTAATAATTCCTCTCTATCCTCTCCCTATCCTCATTCTCTTTATCACCTTTAAAATAAATCTCGATTAATTCAATTTTATCTTCCTTATCATAATAAGCATAAACGATTCTAATTCCACTTCTGGAGCCGGTTCCCTTTAAAGATTTACAGGCAAATTTCCTTGCTTTATATATTTTGGGATATTCAATATTGAGACCTTTAATTTCAACAATTCCTTTATTATCGATATCTAATTTATGTAACATTTTTAATTGCACTTTAATAAAATTTTCCAGGTCGTAATCCAGAGTCCGGAATCTTTTTTTCAACTTTTTAAGGTCTTTTTCGAATTCACTGAGCTGTGTGATCTTGTTAAAGAGCTTCATAAATCAATCACGCACAGAATAAGGAGGAGTTCTATAAAAAACGCTTTCATATTCAATTATTGCACCTTCTTCTGTGGTCAACCAGGGAACATCATTGTGAGAGTATTCACTTATCTGTGTAGCATTCATATCAGCAAATCTATTGATTACCTGATCGATCAGATTGATTTCCCGAGCTGATAGAATAGACAGATCAGGTTCTCTTAAAGGCAGGTATTTTGTTTGAGGATACTTGAAATATTCATCCTTAATTTTTCGCAGGTCTTTACCTTCCATCAGAGAGACAATCTTGATGAATTCTTTGGGAGTAGGACCATAAGGATTTTTTTGATAAGTTGCTCCAATCAATTGTTCTTCGTATTTTTCATAATAATCAAAATCGATGAAATAAAGCAATTTGTAGATAACGGTTTCGCCAATGTTTGGCTTGGAGCCGATTTTGTTTAAAATATAAAGCAGAACTTCTTTGAATTTTTTTAGATTTTTTTGTGGAACATTTATTCGCATTTCTTCTTTTTTCTTTGTAGTTTTTTTCTCAGTTTTTTGAAGAACAACCTTAATATCTTTTTCTAAATTAAGTAGAGAATCAGTTGTGATATTAAATATCTTGGCAATTTTAGTGATTTCTTCTGCAGTAATTTTCCTTACACCATTTTCAATTTGAGAAACAGCGACCCTGCTAACCTTTAAAAGTTCAGAAAATTGCTCTTGAGAAAGTTCAATTTCTTGCCTTAATTGTTTAATCCTATTACCTAATAATTTATAGAAACTATCCATTTAGCACCTCCATTCTCAAATTTAGATTGTAAGAATATCTGTCAAGAGAATGTTTGATATTAGTACAGTGACCCGTCAGTCCTCTGACAGGTCTTTCAAATTTTCTTACTTCCCGCGAGAGGACTCGCGTGTTACTGTAGCCCATCAGTCCCCTGATGGAATTAATAACACGAGAGGACTCGTGTTCTACAATAATTCATCATTTATATATGTATGTTCCCATTTTTCAGGAGTTTCAACTAAATTTGCTTTTACCGGGTTCATATAAATATAGTTTAAAATATTATAAAATTCTTTCTCATTTCTTATATAATGATCATAATGTTCATCCTGCCAAAAATGACCCTTTCGCTTCAAAATTTTATTTGCTTCAATAGCTGTGAAATGTTTGTGATCATACATAATCTGTTGCAATGGAAACGGTTCTTTATTTTTAGACAATGGTCTAATTACAATATGAACATGATTGGGCATAATACAAAAGGCAAATAGATCGTATCTCTTTTGAGCACCCCAAAATAAACTGTCTTTAACTATATTTGCAATGTTTTTATTCTTCAGCCACAATGGTGAATTTCTGAATTTCCCAATAAAATTATCTTTAAAATCAAAAAGTTTTTGCTCAAATTTATATTCTTCTAATTCTTTTTTTCTTTTATCCAAAGATTTTATCTTTGCATAAAAATCTGCTTTCATAGTTCGGATTATATTATAATATTCCACAGGTAATTTAAAAAACAATCTGTATGTAACAAAGAGAACTGAATCTTCCGGTTGTATGTGCGGAAGATTGCGTCGGTAAAATTGTTTGTATTTCATAATACCTTCTTCTGTTGCCCTTCAGTCCTCTGACGGATTTTTTATCGTTATTCCCACGAAAGGAATCGTGGACTACTGTAGTCCGTCAGTCCTCTGATGGAATTATTAACACGAGGGGACTCGTGGACTACTGTAGCCCGTCAGTCCTCTGACGGAATTATTAACACGAGGGGACTCGTGTACTACGCAGTCCGTCAGTCCTCTGACGGAATTATTAACACGAGGGGACTCGTGTACTACGCAGTCCGTCAGTCCTCTGACGGAATTATTAACACGAGGGGACTCGTGTACTACGTAGTCCGTCAGTC
>DAOVQH010000108.1 GCA_030628755.1 Candidatus Cloacimonadota bacterium
CTTATCTTCATCATGCTGATTTACAGCTTTTATTGATTGCCAGTATACAGGGGAGGGTAGTTCTGCATCTACAAGCTTGATCTTGGATCCATATTTTACTATTGAATTAAAACTACGTGCATACTTAGTTTTAACAAGACCACCAATATCACCTGCTTTAATTTCAGAGGTTTCCGTTCTATTCTTGCCTACAATATTATACATTGACCCAATTCTATCCTTATTACTCTTTTCAGGTATAAAAACTTCAGTTCCACTCTTTAAAGAACCTGAAAAAACCCTTACATAAACCATATCGCCCACATTCGGGTCAGAAAAGGATTTAAAAACATAAGCAATGATGTCACCTTTATCGGAGGTTGTTATTTTTTTCTCATTTCCATTATCTACCACGGTAATTTCATTCTTTTCAACTGGTGAAGGAAGATACTCTGCCACAGCGTTCAGGACATTATCAACAGCGATATTGTGAGTGGCAGAACAAGCAAATGCAGGAACAAGTGTACCCCTAGAAATAGCAGATTTAATTCCTGAAGCCATTTCTTCATCAGTTAGTTTTCCAGCATCAAAATATTTCTCTAAAAGAGCATCATCACTTTCTGCAACAGCTTCCATTAAAGCCAATTTATTTGCTTCATAAGCATCTATAAGGTTAGCAGGGATATCAGATTCTTTTCCTTTTATATATGCTTTTCCTTTTACAACATCTATCACACCTTCGAATCTATGTTCTGAACCAACTGGCATCAATATTGGAATCGGGTTCATATCTGTATTTTCTTTAATCACTTCAAGTGTTTTATTAAAATCAGCTCCTTCATTATCCAACCTATTTACAATAATTCCTTTAGCCACCTGTTTCTTTTCCAGTAATTCTATTGATTGTTCCAATCCCACCTCATATCCTGCTGAAGCATTAACAACAAATAACAGGTTCTCAACAGCAGTAGAAGCAGCAATTTGTTCGCTGGCAAAATCGGCATAACCAGGAGTATCTAACAGATTTATTTTTGTATTTTTCCATTTGAAATTAGCAACACCCAAAGTCATAGACATACCTTTCTCAATTTCTTCAATATTAAAATCCATAACAGTATTACCCTCTTCAACTTTTCCAACTCGTGTAGTAGCTTTTGCATTGAAAAGCATTTGCTCTGCAAGACTTGTTTTACCAGCGCCACTTGCACCGACAAGAGCAATGTTTCTGATATCCTTCATCTTTCCCCCGATATATTTTTCATTAATTTTTTATGTTGAAATTTCCATAAGACTTACAAAAAGAATTTGTGATTATTTCTTGTCAACACTCTACTTTAAAATAATTACTTTCCCTATTTTTTCAGTAGCTTTTCCATTTGAAAGCTGTTTTGCTTTTACTTTATAGAAGTATGTGTTATTGGCAATTTTATCACCATCACCGTCCTTTCCATCCCAGTATACTTGATTGTATCCAGCACTGCAATTTGGCTCCTTGAGAGTACGTATTTTCTTTCCGGTTATAGTATAAATCATTACAATTATATCAGAATCTTCCGTAATTACAAAAGTGAAATAACCATCTTTTTCCATCGGGTTTGGATAGGGAAGCATTTGTTCGATAGCCACCTCTCCTGATCTCTTTGAAATGAAGCTGGTCTGGGCAACAGTGGGAGTATTAAAATTATCAAATACAATAAGTTGCAAAGTATGTCTTCCTTCCGAAAGGTCGGTTAATTGCCAGGTTAATTCCCCTTTTGTATAAGAACTAATATTGTAAACAAAACCTTTGGTAACATCGACAGGTTCCATTGTATCATCGAGAAGTAAAAGGATCTTATGTCCGGCAGAACCCAGAATATTTATCCCATTCTCATCTTCAATATCCGCCATTAAAAGAGGATCGGTTGAAACATAATCTCCCTCAACAAATTTCTTTGAATCCAGCCAGATCTGGACTTGCGGAGGACCTGTGCTAGTTGCATCGATCGGTATCTGACTTAATTTCATAGGATAGTAATAATTTAAGAAATCAGTATTCTGAGAGTAATCAAAAACATAATTGATTATTCTACCCTTGTCCCCTGCATGAATATCATCAGGTACAATAAACTCTGCTGAATAACTACCTACAGATACTTCCATCCCACCATAATAAAAAGGGTTACCATTCTTTGTATAATCGACTGAGAATATCAGTGTATCATGAAAGTTTGTGTAAAAAATATCATATTCCGATTCAAAAGCTCTAATTTCCCCGATTTCATTTATGAAGTTAGAAGTTCCGAAACATCCATTTATACTCGCAATTTCCCGAGCACGTAAACTATCAGGAATACCGGAAATAGAACCAATAATTTCCGGTTGAGTAACCAAAATAATTGGATCCCCAAGAATATTATAAAGCTTACTATTGGTTATACTTGCACCTGAGTTTAGTTTTGCATAAAAAAGTGATCTCCCAATATTTTCACGATCGTCTATAGAAGTTTCCAGATATTTTTTTATTAACGTTGTATTTTGACCTCCACTACAACCACGCGTAGCAGCTATGGAAGCTATGGAACCACCATTATCCAGAAATAGAAGCTTCTCTGCTATACAGTCGAAAGCAGGATCATCAAACCTACCTACTTCACAGGAAGCAGCAATGAATAATGGAAGATGGTCAATATTATCCAAAAGTTGCATGTGCACAGAACCCCTGAAATAGTCTTCATCACCAAGTACATCCTCATTACCATGCCCTATATAATACCATACCAGTCGCCCTTCATTAATTTTAGTCACCATTGCTTCACGAGCTCCCGGCTTATTCTGGTATTCATCAAAATTGTATTCGATTGCCATCACTTTATCAACGTAAACTCCATTATTCAAGGCGTCTTCTGCATCCTGTGCACGAGCAGAATGATTAAGACCACTACCATAAGAGCAACCTTCTATACTACCCGATTTGTGCTCATCATCAGCAAGTATTAAAACGCAATTTCTCCAGAAACCGGGTACAGGTTCTTCGATATACTTTCTAATTCTTTCAATTAAAAAATCCATATCACTTTCATTTTGAGCCGGAAGTCTTCCAATAACAAGTTCGGGATAATAATCACCATTAAAATCAACAAAATAATCATCATTAGCTCTTAAATAGAAATCTACATATACAATTATTTTATTTTTTTCAATTTGTAAACCCCATTCAGAAGTCCCAGAACCCATCAGAATGACATACATTAATTCCGGGTGATCATCAAATTTGTCATTTAAATATTGCTTGATAGAAAAAGGATCTTCCTGCCCGTATTCTCCAAAAATATCTTCCTGGCTTTTAAGTTCAAAATTCAATTCGGGATGAAAGCTTTCAAGTTCCTCAGATTGAGTTTGAAAAACATTTTCTTCGGGATAGATAATGATTGCATCAATATCTTCTCTGGAAGGAGGTTCTGTTATTTTTTTCCTCTGGAAATTTTCCACAGGAATCGCTGAATCTTTATTCAGAAAGTCTTCAATTCGTAAAGGCTTATTTTTGTAATACCCGCCAAAGGTCAGCCAGTATATTTTTTTGTTATAATAAATCGGTAATCCCGGGTCTTCATAATTTTCTTTAAAAAAGCAAACATTATCTTCCTCATCAAAAGACCCGTCATTTCCAGCATCAACAAATGCAGGAACTTCGATAAGCTCGAATTCATAATTTTGCGGGTCGTTATTTATTATTTTTCTATACATTGTAAGAATCCGAATTGAATCCGGTTCACAAAAGGATGGAAGCTGGGAGAGTTCTTCAAAAGTCAATTTATATAGACCATTCTGTTCAACCTCGAATCTATACCAGAAATCTGATTTTTCAAATGGTATTTTGTTTATCTGTTTTATTTGCTTTGTTCTCCAATATTTTGAAGTTTCATAATTCAAAATAAAATCCTTGTAAATAAAATCGAATTTATCCTGAATTTCATTTCTAAAGGAAGTATCTCCTTCAATATCTATCTGGAGAACCATTCTATCACAAAAGGTTAGTTCCTTTGTATTTGAATCATATAAAAAAGGTGAGATCCTAACCGGGATAATTGAGTAATATCGATAACGAGTCTCTTCCAAAATTTGGACATGTTCACTTATTCTTTTTGCATAAAGTTCAGCATCGATTTCATAGATATATTCAAATGTTCTACCACCCCTCTGAATTCGAGGAACAGGAGAAAGGGTTTTATATAGAGTCTGTTTTTCGATATTTTTGGAAATAATCCTGGTTTTTATCTTTCCATTTGGAGGAATTGCCACATTCAAAGTTTTAAATGGCAAGTCTGGAGTTCCCGGTACTGCTTCTGTTGTCCAATCCTGTATATTTACAAAAGTGAAATTCTTACTTTCAGAAATGGAAAAGTCCTTAATATCAAATTTAATAATAATTCTTTCTGAAGTCTGTTCTAATACTTTAATATTGGCATTCAAAAGAGCAGTAACCACAAATAGAAGTACTAAAATGAACTTTCTCATTTTTCCTCCATCACTATCCAGTGACAATTATGAGAATCAAATATTTGTATCTATCTTCTTATGTCAACCAAGTTAGTTATAATTACTTTTTTAACTGAATTCAATCTTGAAATAGATAATTTATAATTTGACAGGGAAATAAAAAATTTAAAATAGATATTAAAATTTCCTTCAAAGGAAAATAAATGTATAATGTAATTGGAAAAAAAGTTCAGCGAGTCAATGCATACGAAAAAGTTACAGGTAAAGCAATTTACGGAGACGATATTAAAATACACGGAATGCTTACGATAGTTCTCACATAATAAATTCTTTGAAGATAACTTTCTTGAGGGATTACTGAATATTAATATTGACAATAATATCCAAATTGAATAATTTATTTTATATGATATTTGAAAAATAAAATTCCGGAATATAATAACAGATGGTTAAGGGTTGTTGTTAATACATTAACAAAACCTAATAAAGCTATCACGGTTTATTTTGATAGAAGATTAAGGAGATAAGATTATGAGAGTTAAAATAGATAAAGAAACAGATACTTTATATTTTAGGTTGGATGAGAACAAAATCGTTGATTCGGAAGAAATCAGACCAGGTGTTATATTGGATTTTGATAATGAAGAAAAGGTTGTTGGAGTCGAGTTTCTGAATATTTCTAAAAGAGTTTCCAAAGAAGAACTTTCAACAATGAAGTTTCAGACGATGTAAAAAAAGAAATAAAATGAATATCTAAAAATGGAGATAGGAATTTAGGAAATAACATTGAAAGATAAAATTATAAATGAAGTTAGAAAAATCCGTATTGAGATTGAATCTGAAAAAAAAGCTGATTGGAACAATATTGAAAAATATTTTTCAGATAAACAAAAAAAACACAAAGATAAGTTATATAAAGGAAAACCAAAATCCTTACCAGCCCGTTATATTGCATAAATTTTAGAAAACGGACAGTAAACTTAAAAACTTAATACATTTTTTTAATTAAAACAAAAATTGTTGGAGAGAACATCTTATTATTAAAAATCGTATCTAACTCTTTGATTTGTAAAAGTTCTGCTTCATTCCTAACTGGCATTTATCATCAGGAACGATGATTAAAGTTTAGAAGGACTAAATAAATGTATAATGTAATTGGCAAAAAAGTTCAACGCGTCGATGCATATGAAAAAGTTACAGGCAAAGCCATTTATGGAGATGATATTAAACTTCATGGTTTGCTCTATGCTGCTGTTCGTCATACCGATATACCAGTAGGAAAGATAACGAAAATCGATTGCTCTAAAGCAAAGATGATTCCCGGAGTCAAAGCAGTAGCTTTGTATAAAGATATTCCCGGTCAAAAGAGACTCGGTCCGATTAGAGCAGACCAGTATGCAATTGTAAAAGATGAAGTATTCTATTCTGGAGATGTAATCGCAGTCGTTGCTGCAGAATCCAAAGAAATTGCGTATAAAGCAGTTGATTTAATTCGAGTGGAGTATGAACAAATTGATGGTATCTTTGACCCGAGAGAAGCGATAAAACCTACTTCCAGATTAATCCATCCAGAGTTTAAAAGTAACATCGTTGTCCATTATCCCCTCAGAAAGGGAAATGTACAAAAAAGTTTTGAACAATCTGATCATATTATTGAAAGAGAATACAAAACAGGGTTTGTAGAACATTCCTACATTGAACCTGAATCAATTACAGCAGTACCTGATCCAATATCCAGGGGATTCAAAATATACGGTTCAATTCAGAATCCATATACTACCAGAAAAATTGTCTCATTGTTCATGGGATTAAATATGAACCAGGTTAATGTGATGAGTTCAACCCTGGGAGGATCTTTCGGTGGTAAGGATGACGTGATAAATTACATGGCTTGCCGTTGTGCTCTCCTTTCCAAAATGACAGGAAAACCTGTAAAATTAACTTACACAAGAGAAGATTCGATTAAGGAAAGTTACAAAAGACATCCCTATTATATGAAATACAAAGTAGGCTTTAATAAAAATGGTAAGATAAATGCCATGAAAATTAATATCATTGCAGACAGCGGAGCATATTCATCGCAGACATTCTTTGTTAACTGGCGTTCCGTGGTTCAAGCAACCGGTCCTTATGAAATTGAAAATGTAGAAACCGATATAAAAGGTGTTTACACAAATAATACATATACTGCAGCTTTCAGAGGATTTGGTTCACCTCAGGTTATTTTCGCCCAGGAATCTCTTATGGATGAAATTGCAGAAATCTGCAAGATTTCACCAGTCGAAATAAGAAAAATAAACGGCTTCAAACAAGGAAGTATTACTGCCAGCGGACAGACACTTAATGAACACAAAGTTTCCCTTGCTGAAGTAATTGATAAAGCTGTGAAAAGATCAAATTATAATAAAAAAATTAATGAATACCAAAAATTTAATAAAGAAAATATTCGCTTCAAATATGGCATCGGGCTTTCCTGTAGTTTCCGCGGATGTTCTTTAGGTGCGGAAGGCACAGATGCAACTTCAGCAATTGTTTCTGTTCAGGCAGACGGTAGTGTTTATGTTATTGCTGGTTTAAATGAGAATGGTCAGGGAATGAAAACAACATTTTCACAGATCACAGCAGAAGTTTTTGGAATTAACTTAAATAAGATCGTTTTCTTAGAACCTCAAACTGCTACGGTTACTGATGGAGGACCAACAGTTGCCTCAAGAGCTACTTTAACAGGTGGCAATGCAATAAAAGATGCAGCTGAACAAGTTAAAAGTAATATTTTCAATGTAATAAAAGATGAACTACAGGTTTCTAAAATCAACGAAACTGTTTGGGAAAAGGGCTTTATTTCACGTAAAAAAAACAAAAGAGATATTAAACCTATCAATTTTGAAGAAGCTGCTGAAAAAACTTATCTGGCTGGAGTAAATCTTTCTGCATACGGTTGGTTTAAAGCTCCACATGTAGATTGGGATAAAAAAACCGGACAGGGTACAGCCTATTTTACCTATGTATATGGATGTCATATTGCTGAGATCAAAATCGATACGAGCACCGGTAAAATCGATGTTCTCAAAGTAACTGCTGCTTACGATGTTGGAAGAGTTATCAATAAACTAGGAGCAGAAGGACAGGTCTATGGTGGTGTTGCTCAAGGAATCGGTTACGCAATCCTGGAAGATTTTAACATCCAAAACGGGATTGTTAAATCTAATAATTTCGATGAATATCTGATTCCTACGATCAGAGATATAAATATGATCGATCCTATTTTCATTGAAAATCCTGATAAATATGGACCGTTTGGCGCAAAAAGTCTGGGAGAAC
>DAOVQH010000190.1 GCA_030628755.1 Candidatus Cloacimonadota bacterium
CCGGAAGCGATCGGAATGTGTAAAGAATTATTGAGTAAAGTTCCAGAAATGTCTCTAAAGGAAGCAGGTGAATATACAGCGGAAGTTATATCAAAAATGCGAATATCTGACGAGGGACAAGAAGGAATGAACGCCTTCTTCCAAAAACGAAAACCGAATTGGAGCAAATAGGAAAATACATATTCAGCCACAAAGGCACCAAAACACAAAGGATGAATACGAATTTTATTTTCCCAAGAATTAATCTTTGTGCCTTTGAGTCTTTGTGGCAAAATAGGTTTATAAATGTTTAAAAAGATTTTAATAGCCAATCGTGGTGAAATTGCCATTCGTATTTCTAAAGCTTGTAAAGAACTTGGAATTTCCACAGTTGGTGTATATTCTACTATTGATAAGCCCTCTCTTCACCTTCGCTACATGGACGACATTGTCTGGATCGGTGATTCTCCCCCGCTTTCCAGTTATTTGAATATTCAAGCTATTCTGGAAGCTGCAAAAAAAACAAAAGCAGAAGCAATCCACCCGGGATATGGTTTTTTAGCTGAAAATGAAAAATTTGCAAAAGCCTGTGAAGATGCTGGAATCATCTTTATTGGTCCTGATTCAAAAGCATTATCTTTAGTTGGAGATAAAGTTGCTTCACGTAATACAGTGAAAAAATTAGGGGTACCAATTATCCCCGGTATGGCAATGATCACTAAAGATTTAAAGAAGTTCAAACACGCAGCAAAAGATGTTGGTTATCCGGTTATTATCAAAGCTTCAATGGGTGGCGGTGGCAAAGGTATGAGAGTTGTGTATAACGAGAATGAACTGGAAAAAAGCATTGCAGCCGGACAAAGAGAAGCTCTCAGCGCTTTTGGAGATGAATCTGTATATCTGGAGAAATATATAGAACAACCACGCCACATTGAATTTCAGGTCTTAAGAGATAATTTCGGGAATTGCATCCATCTTTTTGAACGGGAATGCTCGATTCAGCGCAGGCATCAAAAAATTATCGAAGAAACACCCTCCCCTGCTCTTGATAATAATATGCGTATGAAAATGGGAGAAGAAGCAAAAAAAGTTATTGAAGCTTCTGATTATACAACTGCTGGAACTGTTGAATTCCTCCTGGATAAAAATAAAAAGTTCTATTTCCTGGAAGTAAATGCGCGAATTCAGGTTGAACATCCGATAACTGAAATGGTTACTGGAGTCGATTTGGTAAGACAGCAAATCCTAATTGCAGCAGGTGAAAAGATAACTTTAAAACAGGATCAAATAAAACAAAACGGACATGCCATTGAAACCAGAATTTATGCAGAAGACCCTGATAATAATTTTGTTCCCTCACCCGGGAAAATTCTGTTCTTATCCGAACCCAACGGACCCGGTATCAGGGTAGATTCCGGAATCTATCAAGGTTGTGATATTCCTCCTCACTACGATCCCATTCTTTCCAAATTAATTGTCTGGTCGGAAAACAGAAATATGTCGATTATTAGAATCTCTGAAGCTTTAAAAGAGTACATTATTTTAGGAATAAAAAACAATATCGGATATCTGAAACGAATTATAAATTCCAAAGACTTTGCCAAAGGAAATTATGATACTCACTTTATTGATGAGCATGAAGAGAAATTGTTTCCAAAACAGGAAAAATTAGATATTGCCTTAATAGCTGGTGCTTTAAGTAAACAGGCTGGTTATACAAAATCAGAATCTGATTTCCAAAAAGCTTCAACAATGAAATCCACCCCCTGGCAGGAATTGGGAAAATGGGAGATATGTTCATTGAGTTAAACTGAAATAATTGAGATAGACTGAAAAAATGAATAAAAAAAAGTTGAATTTATTCAGTTGCATCTTTTTTTCTGTTTACTTCTGTTTTTTCAGTTTACCTCAATGACTCTATTTATCTCAATAACAAGGAATTTATTATGAATTATAAGTTTAACTTTTTAGAAAAGACTCATAAGATTAATCTAGAAAAAGCAGATGATCTTTTTAAAGTTATTATAAATGATAAACAGAAATATAATATTTCGGATGTTGAAGTTGAATCTAATCTGATCTCATTCAAAGCTGACGATAAACTCTATAATATCTATTGTTTCTCTGATAAAGATAAAATGTATCTTTCAATCGATGGGGAAAATTATGTTCTTGAACTTGAAAAAGATAAGACTACAAAATCAAAGACTAAACAGCAAAAGGGAAACAGTGTTTTTTCACCAATGCCAGGATTATTGGTTAAAATCCCAGTTTCAGTTGGTGATAAAGTAAAATCTGGAACCACACTGGCAATTGTAGAAGCCATGAAAATGCAAAATGAACTTCCCTCTCCCAGAGATGGAATCGTTAAAAAAATAATCGGAAAAGAAGGTGAGCAGGTTGACGCTTTGCAGGTGATTGTGGAATTAGAATAAATTAAGATTAGGAGGTTATGATGGGTCTAACAACAATAACAGCAATAGTTGGTAAGGGAAAGAATTCTATTGAAGTTGATTTCCTTGTCGATAGCGGAGCAACATATTCTCTTCTGACTGAAAATGTCTGGAGAGAGTTGGGTTTAAAACCTATGAGAACAATGAAATTTTCTCTTGCAGATGGAACGATAATTAAAAGACAAATTTCAGAAACCAGGTTTGAATATCAAGGATTATACGGAACAACACCGGTTATTCTTGGTGAAGATAAAGATAAAGCACTTCTTGGAGTATTTACACTAGAAGGTTTAGGGTTGATGTTAAATCCATTTACTCGAGAACTTATTCCTATGAAAATGATGTTAGCCAAGATATCTAAATAAATATGAATATAATTACATACATTAAAAAAGATTGTTATTAAAAAATTTATCTTTATCAAAGAGGAGAACAGGTTGACGCATTACAAGTGATTGTGGAATTGGAATAAAAATTATTAATTAGGAGCTTATAATGGGTCTAACACACGTTACAGTAATAATAAAAGCAACTCAAGACTCGGAGAAACAATATGAAACAGAATTTTTAATAGATACCGGAGCTACCGACTCGATGGCTCCGGGAAAAGATTTATTAGAAAAAGATATCAAACCTATTGGAAAAACAGTTTATGAATTAGCAAATGGAGATATCGTTGAATATCCATTCGGTTTAGCTGTTATCGAATTTATGGGGGAGATAACTGCAGGAAGAATCATTTTTGGACCGGATGGTATTGAACCGATTTTGGGAGTTACTGCATTGGAATCAGTAGGCATTTTAGTTGACTCAGCAAATCAGACTTTAGAAAGATTGCCTGCAATTCCTTTGAAACAAATTATCATCAAACGGAGTAAATATGCAAACCATCGACTGAACTTCCCGCTCCCAAAAATGGAATCGTTAAAAAAATAAATGGGAAAGAAGGAGAACAGGTAGATGCCTTGCAAATGATAGTGGAATTGGAGTAATAAATGAAGAATCTAATTATTAAAACTAAGAATCTAACTGTATTCAAAAAGTTGATATATTTTGACAAAAAACAAGATAAATTACTTTTGTATAATGTATAAAATATGTGAAAATGATGCAAAAAGAAATCTTTAATAAAAATTTAAAGAAAATTATTGATATTTGTAAAGAGTTTGATGCAGAAAAAGTTCTATTATTTGGTTCTTGTTTAGAAGATCCCGGATTTGCAAATGACATTGATATAGCTGTTAAAGGCATTAACCCAAAAGAATTCTTTATCTTTTATGGTAAAGTATCAATGATGGTAGAAAATGAAGTTGATATAATCGATCTCGATGATATAAGAGAACATATTCGCAAAAGAATCTTATCTAAAGGTAGAATTATATATGAAAAATAAAATTAAAGAGCTAAAAGAAGATATATTAGACGAAGAGAAGGCAATAGAAGAAATATTAAATAGACTTCAAAAAGTCAGAATCAAATTTGATACTCAAAGAAAAGATTTTATTATTGAACCTGCAATGGGAACTTTTTTAATGAATTTTTATAATGGAATAGAAAATATCATAAAGCGCATAAGTAAAGTATATTATTTAACATTACCAAAAGGACCGAGTTGGCATAAAGAACTATTAACTTTATCATTTAATCCTCCTGAGGGAAAATTGGCAATATTCGATAAAAATATTGTTGAAAGATTACACCCTTTTCTAAACTTCAGGCATCGATTTGTTAGTGGATATGGATTTCAACTAAAAGGTGAAAAAATGGTAGAACTTATAGATAATATAGAACTCCTCTGGAATGATATAAAACTAACAATTCAGTCCTTTTGCAATAAATTGGAAGGTTAGTAATTTTAACAATAAATGCGACAAAGTAAGTCGATCGCTATAAAATTAACAGTTATTCCATTAAAATAGAAAATCTCAAAATATCGGAGGAAAAATGAGTTATAAGAATTTAATTGTTGAACAAAAAGAAAAAATCGGTTATATTAAATTTAACCGACCGGAAGTTCTCAATGCAGTGAATATTGAGACAGTTCTGGAAGTGGAAAAAGTCATGCATGAATTCAACGACAACAAAGACATCCTTGTAATTATTATTACCGGAGAAGGAAAAGCTTTTATTGCTGGTTCCGACATTTCCAGGCTTGCCCAGATGGATGCACTTGAAGCACGAGAGTACAGTCAGGTGGGACAGCGGGTTCTTTCTTTTATAGAAAATATGGAAAAACCTGTAATAGCAGCAGTTAACGGATTTGCTCTCGGCTCCGGATGTGAAATTGCAATGGCTTGCGATATCAGGATTGCATCTGAAAAAGCAAAATTCGGTCAACCGGAAGTTAAGCTGGGAATAATTCCGGGTCATGCAGGTTCACAAAGACTTCCAAGACTTGTGGGAGTAGGAAAAGCCAAAGAACTGATTTTCACAGGGGACGTTATCGATGCTGCAGAAGCCCTAAGGATCGGTCTGGTTAATAAAGTTACAACCCCGGAATCTCTTATGGAAGAAGCTGAGAATCTGGCTAAAAAAATAATTGCAGTTGGTCCCACAGCAGTTCGGGTTGCAAAAACCGTGATAAACCGTGGAATAGATACAAATCTTACCACTGCTAATTCTTATGAAATGGAAGCCTTCAGTATGCTCTTCTCAACTGATGAAGCAAAAGAAGGAATGAAGGCATTTATGGAAAAGAGAAAACCAGATTGGAATCATTGAGATAAACAAAGTAAATTGAATTAAACTAAAAAAATGTCATTGATTAAAACTGATGAACTTGATTAAAACTGATAAACATAAAAAATAATTATATTATTAATCAGTCTTCATTAAGTTTTAATCTGTTTACATCAATGAAAAAGAAAGGAAATTAAAAAATGAATAAAATAATCATTGAGTCAGACAGAA
>DAOVQH010000314.1 GCA_030628755.1 Candidatus Cloacimonadota bacterium
AATACTAATCGACCACTGAATAATTTTGATAATAACGGTAATATTATTGATTATGCAAAGGTTGGTTTATGGACTTTCTATTTCTATAAGCGATTTGGAATTGAGATGATTAAACCTCTTGTTAAGGAGAAGACAAATTCTTTACAAAGTTATGAAGAAGTACTAAAAGATTTTGGATTTTCGGGAATTGAGAAAGAAGACCTGTTGAAAGATTGGTTTATCGCGAATTTGCTTAATGATCACAGTCTTGAAGATGGAAAATACGGGTATGGCAATACTGTAATTCCTGAAGTTTTATCTGACCATTTTAGTGCAAATTTTACTCAAGGGGAAGACATCTCTGATGAATTAAATGATGCAGCAGCGGAATATATCCAATTTTACTCTGGAAAAGATATTTCTTTTGAAATGACACACGGTTTCGCTTCTCAATTTTGTGTCGCAGGAATAAAACATTCTACTATTCCTGAGATAATGATCTCTGACCCATGTCCTAACCACTTTAGTTTTTCAGACTCGTTATTTGGAATTACTTATGAAAAAATAACATTTATACCTTTCAGTACTTCAATAAAGTCAAGCCCGGAAACAACTGATTTTACTTATAATGCTTCCGGTAAAGGTGGTTATGAAGAGGGAGAAATTGCTTATGATGGGGATTCAATAAGTTTTTATATAGATCTAAGTAATTACGAAGCTGCTGAAAAATTTACATTACCATCTGATGATTCCAGGTTGGCTGCGGTTAAGTTCAATGTAAATAAGGATTCACCTGTTACAGTT
Source organism: Candidatus Cloacimonadota bacterium (assembly GCA_030628755.1). GTDB lineage: Bacteria > Cloacimonadota > Cloacimonadia > Cloacimonadales > TCS61 > JACNIV01. The sequence continues at coordinate 784 of DAOVQH010000314.1, forward strand.
AGAGTTTATACATCTTTATACAGTCCTCCTGTCAAAGTTTATAATAATGTTATTCCAAATGGAGGTACATGGACTCGTTTTGATTTTGATGAAAATATTTTACCTGAAACTGCCACTTCATTTGTTTTGTCAATCTCAAGTAATGATAATTCTTTAGGTTATAGCCACACTGGAAAGGGGCAGGGAAGAGCATATCTGAAAACCGGAACAGGATTTCGTGATTTATCTGACTTTTTAGTTAGTGAGAAAAATCTTACAGGTGATTGGCTTATAAGGGCAATAATTCAAAAGCCTGTTGTTACACCTGCTGAACTTGTAATAGAACCCGATTCTCTATATTTTTGGAATAACGAATATCACTTAAGTTTTGAGATTAGAAACTCGGGTACGGAAATGCTTTCCTGGATTATAGATAATGATTATCCCAATTGGTTGGATATTGAGCCGAAAGAAGGTTTAACTTTGTATGAGAGAGATAAAGTTACAGTTTCGATAGACCGTAAAAATTTAACTCCGGGGATTTACGAATTATCTATACCAATAACTTCGAATGGCGGTGATGACTCTGTTTTTATATCGGTTCTGGAAAGAAATTATGAAAGACCACAGGCAGTTCTATTTCCATTTAATCCTTTTTTTAATGACGGAATAGGTAAAATATTGCTTAAAGTCTTTAATATAGGATTGGACGAAGCAAGTTTTAAGTTTTTGATGAACTCTTCATTTCTGGCTTTCTATCCTTCAAGTGGGATTGTACCATACAAAGATACAGTTTATGTTGATGCCTTTTTGGACAGGAAGGCTGTAACAGAATCCGTTTTTCCTGCCTTTTTTTATAACGGGGTCGATACCATTCAAATGAATTTTACCTATGAAGGAGAAATTCATTCAGCTGAAGAAAAGTTATCTGTTTTGCCGGTAGTTCAAAATCCTTTCGTAATATCAGAGCAATCTTATACAACAATAAGAATTCGGCTTATTTCTGAGAAACGACCGTCACTTATAATCTATAATATTTTAGGTCAGGAGATTAAGTCTTTCACATTTGAAAATTATGAGCCGGGTCTGCATTTATTTCGATGGGATGGAAAAAATGATAAAGGGCATTGGACAAGTAGCGGTGTATATTTTATTGTTCTCAGGCAGAATGGAAAAACCGCCAGACAGAAAATGCTGCTACTCAGGTAGGTTTTGAATTATGCAGGAACTTTCTGCCCATTTGTTGATGTTCACCCGGTAAAGTAGAAGGCAATGTCGGTTTTAAATGGTATATAACATCTTATATTTCACCTAAAAATATAGACTAATCATATTTACTTTTGATAATACAATATGACTTTATTTTGTTATATTGTGCAATTCCTCTACATTGCTATATCAAAAGAGAGTCTTAGATTATTATAACCTTTCCATATTGATTGTATCTGATAACCAATATCAATGGAAAATAAACCATTTGTAAATATTTTAAAGTTGGTTCCTGCACCGAAACTGTAAATTTTATTATCGGAAGTGAATAATTCCTGGGAAAATCCACCTCTTAGAAGAAGATGATTACCTAACATCTTTTTCAAAAATGGAAGTTCAATACCAGTATGAATTACATCTTCTACATCGGAATAAAGAGATTTGTCATAATCCATAGCAAATACCAGATAATCAAGCGATTTGCAATATCCGATTATTAATTCCCGAGGCAAATTTTCAACATAATTTCCTTTTGCAGTGCCAACACCATTTTTACTATTCCAGGTGATTTTATTAATGGTGTTTCTATACATTATTCCTAATCTGGCATTTTCTGAAAGATTGTAGTTAATTCCAAAATCAAGACCGAATCCCCCTGCAGAGCCTGATACCTGGTGTTCTCCAAATTTATCAATATAGCTTCCATCGGAATTATTCCCAAAGGATGATGAATAGTATTTCAGGTTGATGCCCAGGCTAAGATTTTGAACAAATTTTAGAGATTTTGGTAATTTCTTGAGGCTTTTACCCTGAATAGCATTGGAATAATATACTGTTGTCTCTGACATTGCATCATCGCCGGAATAAACAGCCAGGAATCCCATGGATATCCCATTAGTAAAACTCATACTG
>DAOVQH010000092.1 GCA_030628755.1 Candidatus Cloacimonadota bacterium
AACTATCCGATGAAATCGATATCCTGGAGAAATAATATGAAGAGAATTATAATACTTGTATCAGCATTCATTTTTATATTATCTCAATTAATTGCATTGGAAGTTCCCCATTTAAAAAGCATGGTAAACGATTATGGGGATGTCCTTTCTTCACAAGAAGAAATGCAGTTGGAAAGATTGTTACGAGATGCTCAGACAAAAACCTCTTCTCAAATTGTCTTGCTGACTATAAAATCTCTACAAGGTGAGAACCTGGAAGATTATTCCCTTCGCGTAGCTGATAAATGGAAACTGGGGCAAAAAGAATTCGATAATGGTGTCCTACTTTTAGTTGCAATGCAGGAGAAAAAGATACGCATCGAAGTAGGATATGGAATTGAGCCGATAATTACCGATGCAAAAAGCGGGTTTATCATTCGCAACCTGATCGTACCGTATTTTAAAAAAGGTGATTATGCGCAGGGAATTGCTAACGGACTTCTGGCAATAACAGGATTGATCACAAAAGAATTCGAGATTACAGATGAGCAGTTGGCAAGATATCAGCAGCAGCAGAAAAAAGGGGGTAGTTCTCAACTTCCGATCGGATTTATTGTATTTATTATTATGATGATCTTGATGTCGTTTGGTAGAAGGCGTCGTGGCGGCCTTATCACAGCTTTATTCCTGGGGAGTATGCTTGGAGCAAGTGGAGGTCGCAGCAGTGGTGGTTTTGGCGGAGGATTCGGTGGATTCTCCGGTGGTGGTGGCGGCTTTGGCGGTGGTGGTGCTTCCGGCGGCTGGTAAAATCATCCTTTATTACATTATGAGTTCTGTAAAGTAGAGTGTCTTTATGAGAGTATTGATTAAAGAATGTCTTTGCGAGTTATCTCTCAATAGTAACAAACGAAGCAATCTCATTCTTTCACGAGAAGTAAAGCTACAAGAATTTTCACGAGATTCTTCGTGTGCAAGACTGGAAGAGTCCTCAGAAAGACACTCTTTTTTTATTTTACTGAATTCTTTTATTACATTTAAATAAGAGGTTAAATTATGAAAAAGGTTCTAATATTAATTCTCGCTATTGTAATCTGGAGAGTAAAATTATTGCTCGCAGGGGATTTGATCCCGAAAATCGGTTTTATTAAAAAATTTACTGAATCTCACGACTGGATATCCGGGTCAGATGTCGTGCAAATATCTATGTTGATTATAGCACTTCTTTTGATCTATTTTATTGGAAAAGGGAAATTCGCTGATTTCGGATTCCGACCTGCAAAAATAAAGATAATACTTAAAGCTTTTTTCATAGCAGTTGTAATATCATTTGTATTATTCATTCTGAATGTAATTTCAATTATGATTACCGGAATGCCTGAAGGAATGGGAGAAGGTCCTGTTTCAGAAAATTTATTAAAAAATATTATCTCTATCTGGCTGCTTGCCAGCATTATAGAAGAAATCTTCTATCGGGGTTTCCTGCAAACCTTTATGAATCCTCTAAAAGATTATGGGATTAAATTAAAGAAGATCTATCTGAGCTTACCTGTTCTTGCAGCAGCAATAATGTTTGGGCTCATGCATTTTTGCTTGATTGGAATCATGCCGGACAGGATAGTTTATTTCATTGTTATTAATGCATTTATCCTGGGAATTATTGCTGGCTATTTCCGTGAAAAGACAGGAAGTCTTATTCCAGCTATCGGGGTTCATATCGGATTCAATGTTGTGGGAATGATGATACCACAGATTATGATGTTGGTTCAAAAATAAGATTAATTATTATGTAGGAGATTTGATACATATTAAAATCTGAATGCAAACTTGAGATAAGCTGCAAGCATAGTAGATATTCAGAAAATAAAAAAAGGTAGATGAAAAAGAATCTAAGATTAATTCTGGCAGTTGTAATAAGTAGAGCTGAATACTGGTTTCCAGCTACTTCATCTTTTATGTATCTTTGTCATAAAAATGGAGACGAAAACGATTATGGCTACAAGAGAATATGAAAAATTGGGAAGCATTTACGATCAATCAGCAGTTATCCCCTTTCAAATAAAAAATAAAAAAATAGAAATATTACTTATTACTTCTCTAAAATCTAAAACGTGGATCTTTCCAAAGGGTATCATTGAAAATCAACTATCAGCACAGCAATCAGCAGAAAAAGAGGCATATGAAGAAGCCGGGATTGAAGGGCAGGTGCTCGATCTTCTGCTTGGTGAATACACCTACAACAAATGGGGTGGAACCTGTCATGTAAAGGTATTCCCCCTGCACGTTACTAAGATCTTTGATGAATGGCCTGAAGACGACCTGCGCAATCGTAAGTGGATGCCTTTAGAAGATGCAGTCGATATTGTTGAAAAAATAGAGTTGCAAATGCTTCTTAAAAAATTTGAAAAAAATATTAAAGTAATAAAATCTTTAATAACCGATTATTCTTAAGATTATAATGCTTTTTCCGGATATTATAAATCCGGCAAATCAGAGGAAAGTAAGGCGATGGTTCATTCCTATATAGTAAAAAAATCAGGCACACAAAACGTTAGCCAAATAATAAGTGCATTAAAGGACCATTTTCCGATTATTCAGGATTCCCGGGAGCAGGGAAATTATTTCTATTATGATACATTTGATTGGCGATTATATAAAAAAGGCTATCATTTATATCTTACGGATCAACATCTATCCCTTTTTAATTTCAAAAGAAATTATATCGAAATAGAGGAGGATCTGGTTACTTCCGTAAGCAAAACACTCATGCTGCCTGCAGGGTCTATTCAGAAGCAATTAATTCCCCTTTTAGATGTACGTGCACTTATACTCGTTGCTACCTTTAAAAAAATATCTTACTCGTTTCGCATTCTGAATAAAGATAAAAAAACAATTGCGTATCTAAAAATTAATCAGAACAAAATTAAAGATGGCAACAGGTTTATTGCCCTCGATCCCTGTCTGGAAATACGACCATTACGGGGATATACACAAAGTGTCAGTACTATCCGAAAAAAAATCTCGTTCTATGATTTAAAAGTTTATCATAACGATTTAATAAGAATGGGATTGCAAGTCCTGGGAAGAATACCTGCTGATTACAGTTCAAAAATCAATATTCCATTGAAACCCCAATTACCTGCTGGACAGGCTTTAAGAAAGATTTATCGTTATTTATTACAAATAATGAAGAAAAACGAGAATGGCATTATTAATGATATTGATATAGAGTTTTTACATGACTTCAGAGTGTCTGTCCGGCGAACGCGATCAGCATTGGGTCAGATAAAAAATATCCTGGATGAAGATATTGTACAAAAAGCAACAAAGGATTTTAACTATTTAGGTCAATCGACCAATCGATTGCGCGATATCGATGTCTATTTGCTTAAAGAAGATCAGTATAAAGAGATGCTTTCGGAAAATAGGCGGGACTATCTAAATCCTTTTTTTGAAGATTTGAAGCATCAGAGAAAAATAGAAAATGCATTGGTTATAAAGATACTTAAATCTGTGAGATATAAACGAATAATTAATGAATGGGAATTTTACCTGAATGCAAGAATAAATGCCAAAAACCTAACAGCTACAGAAAAAAAGCCAATCATCATTGTAGCTCGAAAAGTTATCTGCGAGAGAAATCAAAAAGTGCTGGAATTCGGGAAAAACATAGTAATAACATCCTCAGATGAACTACTGCATCAGTTGAGAATTGCAGGTAAAAAATTGCGATATCTTCTGGAATTTTTTAACTCACTTTTTCCTCAAACTGAAATGCAAATTTTGATAAAGAAACTAAAGCAGTTACAGGATAATCTCGGGGATTATCATGACCTGGCAGTACATCAGGAAATGCTAAAAAAATTTGAAGAACAATTGACCATTAAAGAAAGTGGGGAAAAAGAAACGATTCTTACTCTTGGAATTTTGATCAGGAAACTAAACGAAAAACAGGAATTGGTAAAGAAAGATTTCTTTGAAACCTTTCGCATTTATTCAGCACCTGAAATACAAAAGATTTTCCACGATCTTTTCTATGATTCAATGTTGTAGGAATGGGATTGCCGCAGATTATGATGATGATGCAAGGGTGAAAAAGAAAGATTTTTCCCTTTAGAAAACTATTACTCGTTTTTGAATAATGATATTGTAATAAATATCTGGAAATAATAGTGAGCATATATTGAACTATTATTTTTCAAATGTATTTTTTCTTGACACATAAGATTTTTTTATATTTTTTCTCAATGAAAAAAATAAGGAGAGAAATTGAATAAATATATTACTTTTAAGAGTGCACCTATTACAGAAGCCCTTTTAGATATTCGGGTTAAACTTCCTCAAGATTTAACTATTGAAAATATTGAATCATTTTATGAAAAAGTAAAAGACGAATTCCCTGATAAGAAAGAGAGAAAACATTTTCAGGCAAAAATTGACTTTTCTTCAGACGAACTATTTTCTAATGAACAAATTTCAGGTAAAATTGACGGCTATCTTTTTAAATCTTCTCTTGAAAAAAAAGTTGTTCAATCAAGAATGGATGGGTTTACCTTTAATAAACTTAAACCATATAATGATTGGAATAGATTCAGTTCAGAAGCTCGAAAACTATGGAATATTTATTATGAGATGTTCAAACCATTAAAAATAACAAGGATTGCATTACGATATATTAATCGTATTGATATCCCATTGCCTTTTAAAAATTTTAAAGAATATATTTTAACAATACCCGAAATAGCATGTGATTTACCTCAAGGATTATCAAATTTTTTTATGCAATTGAATATTCCAAATATAAAAATCAATGCAACAGCAGTAATAAATGAAACTATGAAAGAAATTACTAAAGATAACAAATTACCTTTTATTTTTGACATCGATGTATTTCAAATAAAAGATTATGTTAATAATGATGAAAACATATGGAAAGAATTTAGAAAATTACATAATTTTAAAAATAAAATTTTTTTTAATAGTCTAACTGAAAAAGCAAAGGAGTTATTTAAATAATGTATTGTGTAGTAGCTTCGCCTACAAAACAGGGGTTATCTAGTCTTTTTAAATATTTTAGGATTGTAAATGCAACCGGTGTTAGTGAAGAATCAAGCTATGTTGAAAAAAGTTTTAGAGATTTAATTGTACAAACAATTTTTCCATTAACAAGGGAAACAGAATTTCCCGAAATAAAATTTAATAATCTAAAAACTGAATGGGAAGAAGATACTGCATTTTTATCTTCGATTCTTGAAATCTCTATGCATCCCGCTTACCAACAAATTATCGGTATGGGTGAAACCGCTTTACCATTAATTCTAAATGAATTGATAAACAAAACTGGTCATTGGTTTTGGGCTTTAAAATCAATAACAGGAGAAGACCCAATAACACTAAATCAACGTGGAAATATTAATAAAATGACTAATGCTTGGATACAATGGGGTATCGAAAATAACTACATTTAATGAGTAATTCTATAATTGAAACAGCATTTCCAGATTTATTTACAAGTGGTTATAAAATAACCAGTCTAAAATCAAATATTTACAATTGTATTGCTTGGGCAACAGGTTCTGAGGACAAATTGTGGTGGCCGGATCCAAATAATCAGTACTATTGGCCTTTAAATGTGCCAAGAACAAATAAACTGGATTCGTTTGTTAGAGCATTTGAAAATCTTGGATATAATGTTTCAACTAATGAAAAACATGAAGAAGGATTTGAAAAAGTAGCATTATTTACTAAAAACAGTGAACCTACTCATGCAGCTAGACAATTAGAATCAGGATATTGGACAAGTAAACTTGGTCCCCAAGAAGATATAGAACACTTTGATTTGAAAAGTATTGAGGGTAAACATTACGGGAAAGTTGCTGTAATATTAAAGAGACTAATAAAATAATTTTTTTACCTTACACTTCAATCGCAGATATTAATATTATTTGCATATTCACTTTATTCATTCCAGTTATTCTTTTACAAAATAAATTACTTAATCGAATGCTTCAATTCCTGCTCGATTCGATCTTTTAAAAATATTTTAATTAACGACTGATATGGAACATCTCTTTTATTTGCGATCATTTTTATTTCATCTAAAATAAATTCCGGAAGCCGTAAAGAAATAGTTTTTGTTGAAGGTTTTAATTTTGAGAATGTCACTTTTTCTGCTTTCTTCCAATCGATGTATTTTGAAGAATCTTCCTTTGCCCAGAATTCTCTTTCTTCCTCTTCGTTTTTAAATTTTGGAATAATTTTATGTTTGCTCATAATAAATTTCCTTTTCTTTTTTATTCACATCTCTTGCTGAAATAATGTTCCCGACCTAGACAACCTGATATAAAGAATAAACAAACTTATATTAAGCGGAACAATGCCACAATGAGATTGGCGCTCCCGATAACGAGATTTCTGCTTTATGCAAGTCCTGACGCCCCGGATAAAAATCTCTGAACCGGTATTTGGACTCGTGGTCATCGCTCCGCTCATTTTACAAATCCATAAAGATTATAGAAAAATTAATATTTAAAAAAATAAATTATGCTTTTTAAGTCAAGAAAAATCAGGATAGAAAAAAACATTGTAAAAGATACATTTTAAATTGATATAAAGAAAATAAAAATATAAAGACCGCAGGCTGTCAAACAGATAAGCTCGCCTGCCTGCCTCTATGGATCGCAGCGGAATAGCGGTCAGGTGGAGCGCCTGGTTGGGTATTCTCTTTGTTTTTCAAATACAAGTGCAAGCTGCTGTGAGAAATGCGCTTGAGCATAGCTTAGATATTCCAAAGCTTCATTTAATTTCCCATTAATCTCCGAAAGCTTTTTTAGGTCTATCCTTCTTAAAATGTCTATATTAACCGGTCTTTTGGCATCAAAAAAAAATCAACGACTTAATAAATTTCAGACAGGCTTTGGAATTTAGTTGCTCAGTAATAAATGTTGCCTCATTCTCAGTACTACAAGGAACAAAGTAGCATGTGTCATCCACCATAATCGGTTTGCTATCGTGAGTTCCTATCAAACTGAAATGAATATTTTTATAAAGTCCAGAAATAGCAACCTTCCATGATGTAAAACTATATTCACCTATACCAAAAACAGAGAAACGAGGTCGTTTTTTGTATATGATGCTTTTTCTATTATCTAAAATTGAAGAATAGCTTTCCAAGTAAGCCCATGTTTTGGGAGCCCTATTTTGTATTATTTTTGTATCATCCCCCACCTTTTGTTGTGTGACTATCACATATTTTCTTGGTATAAGTCTTTTATTACCAAGATCTGAGGACTTCAAAAGTGGGTATATAAACTCGTTTTCTAATTCAACAGATTCTCCAAAACCGTTTATATAATTTTCTCCCAATTTTTCTAGTTCCATTACTTTCGCGGCATCATGTTTAAGGCCAGATCGCCATTTATAATAATCTATTCCATCAATTCTACGATATTTGTTGAAGTCATCTATATTCGATATTAATTCATTTGCATAAATGCCTATATGAGATACTTTCTTACTGAAAGACAAGTTTTCATAGATATATGCATCTTTTGATTTTTTTGGGGATGTTATAAAAGTAACAAATAGGCAAGCATCAACAGATACATCAAAATGTTGTTTAGCATCTATAATATGAATTGAACTATTATTAACTTGGCCATCAATATTCCAAAAATGTTTCAACACTTTTCTTGCAGTTGCTGTTTTACATAGCATGGCTAAACATGCGTCATATGCATGCAAACTTTCAATCAATTTTATAAGTATCCACTCCGCTATATCAAAATTTGCTTTACCCGTTTTTGCAGCAAACCCTCCAAGTCTTTGAAAATTACTTTTCTCTGGCAGATTATTGCTATTCAACAAACCGAGTGCAGAATTTGTAACCCATGGTGGGTTTCCAACAATTAGAATTTTCCCATCTAATTTTTTAAATAGTTTTGCCCAATCAAAACTGAAGAAATCATTAACAGCTAAAAAAAGATTGCCATTTCCAATACCATTTGAGCTTAATTCCTTAATATATTTTTTATTTATATCGAAACCATAATAATGACATGAATCTCCCCATTTATCCATGCTTGCTTTGATGAATGTACCCAAACCGCAAGTAGGTTCAACAATAAATGAAGGGTCAGGATAAATTTCTTTTACCAAACCAACAACTTCTTCGGCCAACTCTAAAGGTGTTTGGAAATCACCAAATTCTATTCTACATTTGCTTACCATTAGCGAACCCTTATTATTCCGTCGATATTTCCAGCTTCATGT
>DAOVQH010000084.1 GCA_030628755.1 Candidatus Cloacimonadota bacterium
ATCAGGTTCAAACCCGACTCGGGTTCACGAACTCGAGTCGAGTTAGCAAATTATTTTTATTTGTTTTGCCTGCCACGATGAAGCGTAGCGAAGGCGGGTTAGTTATTAAATAATTCGCGTTAATTTGCGGTTAGAAAGGAGATAAACCTATGGCAAAAAGAGAACATTGGTCGAGCAGAAGGGCTTTTATTTTAGCAGCTATTGGTTCTGCTATTGGTTTGGGGAATATCTGGAGATTCCCTTTTAAATGTTATGAAAATGGTGGAGGTGCTTTCCTTGTTGCTTACATTATTGCTATGATCACAGCAGGTATTCCATTATTGATTATGGAACTCAGTTTAGGACATCGTTTTAAACTTGCTGCTCCGCTTTCGTTTCGAAAAATCGGCAAGAAATTTGAGTGGATAGGCTGGTGGGCAGTGTTTGTGGGATTTGTTATTGTTTGCTATTATGCTGTTGTAATGGCCTGGGGTTTGAATTACTCAGTATTCTCTTTCACACAGGCGTGGGGAGAAGATACAAGTAATTTCTTTTTTAAAGATTTTCTGGGGCTTACAGAAGGACCTTATAAATTAGGAGGGATTCAAGTACCAATATTGATTTCTTTAATTGTTGGTTGGATACTGATTGTAGGGGCAGTTTGGAAAGGAGCAAAAACAGTTTCAAAGGTAGTCTATGTAACAGTGTTTTTACCCTGGTTGCTTTTAATAGTATTTGTTATTAGAGGAGTTACACTTCCTGGCTCAATGAATGGCATTATCTATTATTTACAACCACATTTCAAAGAGCTATTAAATCCCAGTGTGTGGATTGCAGCTTATGGACAGATCTTTTATTCCTTGTCTATTGGTTTTGGAATTATGATTGCTTATGCAAGTTTTTTACATAAAGATGCTGAAATTATCAACAGTTCGATTATTATTACTCTCAGTAATTGCACAACCTCATTCATTGGGGGATTTGCAGTATTTGGAGCTCTCGGTTATTATGCTCAAATTACCGGACAAGCAGTTGAAAATGTATTAAAAGGTGGACCGGGTCTTGCTTTTATTGCCTATCCCACCATAATAAATCATCTTCCTTTTGCAAGATTTTTTGGAATTATATTTTTCTTGATGTTGTTGACTTTAGCTATTGATTCTGCATTTTCTCTGTTAGAATCTGTTTCTTCGGCTATGCGTGATAAATTTGGCTGGAGTATTAAAAGGTCTAATTTCACAGTCGCTTCAATTGCGTTAGTAATTGGCTTAATCTTCACAACTGGAGCAGGACTTTTCTGGTTGGATATTGTAGATAAATGGATTGAATTTTTCGGGTTATGTGCTGTAGTCTTAGTTGAATGTGTTGTTTTGGGGTGGTTTTTCAAGCTTGATAAACTAAGAGAATATGCAAATGCTTACTCGGAAATAAAAATTGGGAAATTATGGAATTATCTTATAAAATTTATTCTTCCTGTTATAATATTTGCTCTGATAATAACTGAAACGATTAAACTAATTACTAAAGGGTATGGAGATTATCCCACCAGTGCCCTCATAATTGCAGGATGGGGTGTTGTGATCATTTTGCCAATTATTGCTTTAATATTCGCAGGAACAAAAAGGAAAAAGGTTGTTCCTGATTCTGAAATTGTTATCCCTAAAACTCCATTTATAGGTGAAGTAGGTTATTTTCGTTTGAATAGATATTTGAATTGTATTTTGATTCTTGCTGTGTTAATGGCTATTTTATTGATTTTAAGCAATTATGTAGAATCACTGAAACCTTTAATAATTCCTGCTATTGGTATTTGTATTTTTCTGGTATTAGTGGGAGGAGCAATCTACTTTACAATAATTTCAATTAAAGATAGTTCGGTTAGAGACAGCTGGGCGGAAAAAGCACTTGAAAAGGAAGAATAAAGAAAATATGTTTAGTCGGGTTTTGAAAGTTTTAATTTTAATCGTTATTTTCACCTGTAGTTTGTATGCATTTGATAAAAGAGAAGTACTTCTCAAACAGGCTAATAGGCTCGTAACCCGCAGACAGTATGAAAAAGCAATAAACATATATGAATCACTTCTCGAAGATTATCCGGATGATCACGTTATTGTGGAAAGACTAATTGTTAATCTACTTAGAATTTCAAAGATAGAAAAAGCTGAAAAAATCCTGGAAGATAAAAAGAACATCTTATCTGGAATTGAATATGTCAGACTCAAAACATCAATCCTTCTATTAAAAGGAGAGATCAAACAAGCTTATAAATTCTGCAAGAACTTCCTTAACGAAAATTCTAGAAGAATGAACTACTACAAGATTTTAGCAAATATATTCGAGCAATATCGTCAGTATGAGTATGCAATCGAAATTCTGAAACAAGCCCGAAAAATAGCGAATGACAATCATCTACATACTAAAGAACTGGCATTTAATTACCAGAATTTGAAAGATTATCAGAATGCAATTATCGAGTATCTGAAACTGCTTGAACGTCAAAAAAGTTACTATAATTTTGTTCTTAATAGACTAAAAAAAATCCTGCAGGAAGATAAAGCATACATCACTACCATTGAGAAATCAGTAAGAAAATCAAAGCATAAGAAGATTCAGGAAATTTATGCTTTATGCCTGGCAGAGATAGGTGAATATGAAAAAGCTCTTAAAGAATATGAAACCTTAGATACTTCTAAATTGAAAGATTTTGGTGATAGATTGGTAAGCAACGGGAATCTTGATATTGCAATCAGTGCTTATGAAACCTACATTGGTAAAATCCGTGAACCATATTTAATTTCTGATGTTAAGATAAAATTAGCGGGGATATACATCACACACGGGCAACTCGATAAAGCTAAAGAAGTGCTTTTTCAAGTTTATGAAGACAGCAGCATTAAAGGAAAGAAATATCGCCATAAAACCAGGGCCAACAGGTTTTGCCGTGAACTGTTAGCTGAAGTTCTATTAAAGCAGAATGCACCCAATAAAGAAGTCCTGAAGTATTTGGATGAAGCAAAAACCTATGCTTTTAATAGGAAAGAAAAAAATGTGATCGAATTTAAAATTATACATTTTCAGATAATGAATGAACAATATTCTCAAAGTAAAGAAAAGTTATCTAAAATCCTGAAAAAAGAAGATGCAAGTTCTGATATTTACAAATTGGGTTATTATTATTCCTTTCTTCTTGCTTTAATGCAGAATGATCCAGCAGCAGACAGCCTTCTGGGAGAATTATTAATCAACTTGCCTGAAAACTATATTACAAATGATGCTCTTTTTCTTTCGGTGCTTGGTTCTGGTCTCGACGGGAATACCAGGGAAGATTTTCTTTCTGCATATCGCAAAAGGTTGCTGTTTAAGGATGAAAAAGCGATTGAGATATTAATGGGAATTTATAATGGATCCCAAAATGAAGAAATGCTTATCCTTGCAGGAGAATGGGCAATTGAATCTAATAAAAAGGATCAAGCTATCAGTATTTTTTCACACGAGTATTCTAATGAATTATTAGCTGAGTATGCTTTGCTTCAGAAAACTAGGATAACTCAGGATGAAATTGAAAAGGCAAAATTGAGTACTGATTTTCTGAAACTGAATCCTCAGTCTGTATTTTCTCCTGAGTTCAGGAAATTGCTGGAGAACTGATGAGACCTGTTTTTAGATATTTTGTTTTGTTTCTAATATTTTTTCTGTTATTCAGGTTTTTTGGTATAATCCTTTCCTTTACTATTCGCTTCTGGTATATCGTGTTACCTGTATTAATTTATTTCTATTTCGTAGCAAAAAAACGTTTGGAAAATAAATACACCAAACGAAGAACAGGTCTTGATCCTGATAAAGAGGTAAAACTGAAAAAGGAACCAAAGATAGAAGTGGAAGATGAAGATTAAAGAAATATCTCCCCATAATCTGGCTCTTTTAAACGGTTTTCAATACCATTTGAAAGTTGAAAAAGGACTTTCTCCCAATAGTGTAGAGAGCTATTACCGAGATTTGAGAGATTTTCTTTTATTTGTTCAGAAAAAAACTGAGACCATTCAAACTGGTGATGTGATAAATTATTTTGTAAATCTGCAGGGGATAGGCATTTCAAATTCGAGTATAGCCAGAAAGAGAAGTTCAATAAAATCTTTTTTCAAATTCTTAAAAGAAGAAGAAATTGAAATATCGATCAATTTAGATGATATTCCCAAAATAAAATATTCTCAAAAGCTTCCTGATGTTCTCTCAGTTAAAGAGATGTTCCGTCTTCTTGATAATATTCCTACAGAAAGTATGAATGGGTTGCGTAACAAAGCTATGCTTGAACTTATGTATGCAAGTGGTCTCAGGATTTCGGAGGCTATTAATCTATCAATCCATGATATTAATTGGGATGAGAAAGTGATCAGGGTTATGGGTAAAGGTGGTAAACAAAGAGTTGTACCGGTTGCAGAGAAATCCATGGAATTTATGGAACAATATTTTAATTCTGCCAGATCGCTTCTAAAAAAGGAAAAGAATACGGATTATTTCTTTTTGAACAGGTCAGGCAATAAGCTCAGTAGAATGGGAGTATGGAAAATAATTTATAAACTTGCATTAGAAGCAGGCATAAAAAAACACGTTTCACCACACACATTTCGTCATTCTTTTGCCACTCATCTTTTAGAAGCTGGTGCAAATTTACGGGTTGTTCAAATGCTGCTCGGTCATGCCAGTATTAACACAACCCAGATATATACGAATATAGATACAAATTTTATTGTTAAAGAGCATCGTCTTTATCATCCTCGTGGCTAATAAAATATGGTTAATGAATAGAATTATTGACATATAAAAAAAGATAAAAAAAATGTCTGAAAAAAAATCATGGAGGGTTATTTATGAATAAAAAAATTGGAGTTCTATTAATCTTTGTTATGATTATGTTTTTTAGTAATCTTTATGCTCAGAAGTCTCTGGAAAGAATTGCTAATGAATTAGCTAATCAGGGAGATTCCTTATTCACAGAAGGAAACTATTCTAAAGCAGGTAAAAACTTTGAAAATGCTATGGAAAAACTAAATGAAGCTGTAGAGAAAGATGGTATTCCGCTCGATAATGATAAAATTTCTTTATGGTTGACAAATGCTTATAAATCCTATGTAAAGGGAAGTGATTTTGAAGATGCAGTTCGTGTGTTAGTTGAGAGAAAGAAACTTGACCCTTCAAATTATGACTTGGTAAAAACTCAAGCAATCATTTATAAAAAATATCTAAATAATGTACCCAAAGCTATTGAAGTTTTAAAAGCTTACGAAGATATCAAACAGACATTTAACAACCAAAAGAGAATTGGGTCTTATTATTTAGCATTAGAAGATTATGAGAATTCATTGATATGGTACAAGAAGGCATATAAACTTAGACAAGATTCAGGAGTTATTAAGAAAATTGCTGTTATCTTGTATAAATATCTTGGAAGAAATGAAGAAGCTATCAAAGCATATGAGGACTTTCTGCTTACTAATCCAAAAGAAAGTGTTTTAGTGCAGACATACAAAAATATGGGAGCACTTTATGATGAACTTAAAAATACTGCAAAATCTATCGAGTATTATGAAAAAACTTTATCTTTGAAGTATGATAGTAATATAACCCTTCTTCTCATAACTAAGTATTATGATAATGATGCATATAATAAGGCTTTGGAAAAGATAGCTCTTCTTTTGAAAAATAAGCCCGGGCACAATGATGCGATTTATTATCGAGCAATGATTGAATACAACCGCGATGAAAAAGCAGCAGCAAAAGCTGATTTTCAGAAACTTACCAAAGATCCGAAATATAGCAAGATCGCAAAAGGATTTATCGAAAGTATCGAATCTGAATAGTTTTTTCTTAATTGGATTTTAAAGATTTGGAAAATGCGAGAACTTAGATTCTTGTATTCTCTTTTTTAGCTTGTTCCCAAACTCCGTTTGGGAACACAATAGAATATGAAACTCCGTTTCACAAATATTTTCAAAACAGAGTTTTTGGATAAGATGCATTCCAAAACGGAGTTTTGGAACGAGCAGTAGGATGGAGTTTTGAACGAGATGTAAATAAGTAAGTTTCTTAAAATGGAGTAAATTATGAGAAAGATCATCATTGCTGGTAACTGGAAGATGAATAAAACTTTTTCCGAAACCGATGATTTTCTTTTTGAAATTACTGATTACCTGAGGGGAAAGGATCTGGGCAATGTTGAAGTGGTTATTTGTCCTCCTTTCTTATACATTGAGATGGGTTCCGATTTTGCTAATGAAAGCAATATTTATATAGGTGCTCAGAATGTTAGCAATCATGAATCTGGGGCTTTTACAGGTGAAGTATCTGCTCCTATGCTGAGATCAATGGATATTGATTATTGCATTATAGGGCACTCCGAAAGGCGGAAATATTATCAAGAATCTGATGAACTGGTAAACCAAAAACTGAAAATACTTCTCGATTATGATATTATTCCTATAGTTTGCGTTGGAGAAACTCTTGAACAAAGGGAAAAAGGAATTACCGAAGAAATTGTAATCAATCAACTAAATAGAGCATTCAAGGATATTGAAATAAATGATAATGTAGTAATTGCCTATGAACCTGTCTGGGCAATTGGAACTGGAAAAACAGCAACTCCACAGCAGGCTCAGGAAATCCAATGTTTGATTAGAGATTGGTTAATCGAAAATTATTCAAAAGAAGTTGCAGATCAAACTCCGATTCTGTACGGCGGAAGTATGAAACCTGAAAATATTAAGGAATTACTTCTCCAGCCTGATATTGATGGTGGTCTGGTTGGTGGTGCTTCTCTGGATATCGAAAAATTTACAAAGATGATTGAAATTGCGACTGAATTAGGTTAATGAATGCTTGATATTAAATTTATCAGAGAAAATGTTGAAATAGTTAAAAAAGCCATTGAAAATAAAAACGAAAAATCAAATCTGGATAAAGTACTTCGTTTAGATGAAACCAAACGGAAACTTCAATTTGAATATGATACTTCACGCGCTGAACAGAACAGAGTTTCTAAACAAATTCCCGAACTGAAGAAAAAAAACGAGGATACTTCTGTACTTATTTCTGAAATGCAGAAGATTTCAACAAAGATAAAGGATATCTCATCTGAACTTTCTAAAGTAACTACAGAATTAGAGCTTGAACTTTTAAAAATCCCAAATATACCTCACAAGGATGTTCCAATTGGAGATGAATCTGCTAATGCTTTTGTGCGGGAGTGGGGAAAGAAGAAGAAGTTCACTTTCACACCAAAAGATCATCTTGAGCTTGCTTTGCAAAACGACATGATTGATATTAAACGGACAGCAAAAATTTCCGGAAGTGGATTTGTCGGATATAAGAACAAAGGTGCTTTACTTGAACGTGCTTTAATAAATTTCATGCTGGATTTTCATATCAAAAAGCAAGGTTATACAGAGATTTCTCTTCCCATATTGGTTAATAGGAAAACTATGACAGGAACTGGTCAACTTCCAAAATTGGAAGAGGATATGTATTGCATCGAGCAAGATGATTTATTTCTGATTCCAACTGCAGAAGTTTCTGTAACCAATTTTTATGCTGATGAGATACTTCCCAATAAAATGCTTCCTCAGAAATTTGTTTCATATAGTTGCTGCTTTAGAAGAGAAGCGGGTTCTTACGGCAAAGATACAAAGGGGTTACAGAGAATTCACCAGTTTAATAAAGTCGAAATGGTTAGATTTGTTAGACCTGAAACTTCTTATGATGCTTTAGAGGAGTTGCTTGTTGATGCCGAGGAGATTTTGCAAGATTTAGGTTTGCATTACAAAGCTATGATTTTAGCCACAAATGATCTTAGTTTTGCTTCAGCAAAAACCTATGATTTGGAAGTATGGGCTCCGGGTACTGGAAAATATTTAGAAGTTTCATCAGTAAGTAATTTTGAGGATTTCCAGGCTCGTAGAGCTTCTATCCGTTTTCGTGATGAAAATGGTAAAGTGAATTTTGTTCATACTTTGAATGCATCCGGACTTGCTACTCCCAGAACTTTTATAGCCTTAATTGAGACTTATCAGAATGAGGATGGAAGTATAACTGTTCCTGAAGTCTTAGTACACTACCTTTCTGGATTAAAAATTTTATAATTTTTTGCATTTAGTAATTTATTATTATATTATATTGTTAGAGCTCTGAAATGTCCATTTTGATGTTTTTGTGAGTGTTACTGTATAAGAATTTATTTGACACATAATTGAGTTGTTTAAATTTTGAACTACATTTCTAGTTATAGAGATTTGTTGTTCTTTTACATTTTAGAAGTAATAGACGTGTATGGTGAGTGAGTGTAGAGATATTAATAATGAAGAGTTTGATCCTGGCTCAGGACGAACGCTGGCGGCGTGGATTAGGCATGCAAGTCGAACGCGAAAGTATTACTTCGGTGATACGATTAGAGTGGCGGACGGGTGAGTAACGCGTAGGTAATCTACCTTTAAGCGGGGGATAGCCCCGGGAAACCGGGATTAATACCGCATAAAGAGCCACCAATTATGCATTTGAATCACGGTTCGCAAA
>DAOVQH010000060.1 GCA_030628755.1 Candidatus Cloacimonadota bacterium
GAATAATCAACTTCGGCAAAAATGCCTACTCCATTTGCGATTTCAACTGCTTTGGGTTGAGCACCGCTCATTCCTCCCAGTCCGGAAGAGACAAATAATTTTCCTCTTAAATCACCATCTTCCGGAACTCCAAGTTTCATCCTACCTGCAATAAGAATCGTGTTATAAGTTCCATGCACAATTCCCTGCGGACCGATATACATCCAGCCTCCGGCAGTCATTTGTCCATAGTTTGCCACACCCAGAGCATTAGCCCTGTTAAAGTCTTCCTGGTTGTCGAACTGCCCTATCATCAAGCCGTTTGTGTTGATCACCCGCGGAGCTTGTGGATTAGATTTGAAAAGTCCAAGCGGATGACCACTCATGCAAACAAGTGTATTTTCGTGAGTAAGATTTTCCAGATATTTTTTTGTAAGAAGGTACTGCATCCAGTTCTGGCAGACTGCACCTGTTTCGCCATAAGTTACCAGCTCATACGGATAAAGCGCCGTTTCAAAATCAAGGTTATTATCTATCATCACCTGGAACGCTTTTCCTTCCAAACAGTTACCTTTATACTCATTTACAGGTTTACCATAAATCCGTCCTTCAGGGCGGAAACGGTAACCATAAATATGACCGTGCGTGAGAAGTTCATCCAGGAATTCGGGAGCGAGTTCTTTATGAAGTCCTTCCGGAATATAACGAAGAGCATTCTTCAGAGCCAGTTCAATTTCTTTCCTGTTCAAATTCATCTCACGTTTGGGAGCTCTCCTGATTCCCTCAAAAAATTTAGGATATTCAGGAAGGATAGATTCAAGCTTAATTGTCATCGCTTTGGAAATATCCAGATTATTCATATTAGCCCCCATCTAAATTATCATACCTGTTTCTTTGAAATCATCACCAATTTCTTTCTGTTCAGTGAGAAGCGCTTTTATTTTTTCTTCTAATGCATTTACTGCATCAACTGAAATTTCATCTGGTTTATCAGTCTTGAATTGTTTTCTTAAAACGCTAATGAAATCTACTTTAGATGACTTCAACACAGGAATGAAGTTCTCATCGAGCATTTCTGTAATGATAGTAATTTTTGATTTTTCAAAAGTTGATTTTGCCATATTTGCATAATATTCGGTTCTTATAAAATTTTCTTCTGTTAAATTCCTGAAAGTGTGAAAAACGATTAATGGTAATACAGATTTGTATTTATGAAATGTACGTTTACCAGTCACTCTGAACTGAGAATCCAGTTCCTGAGTTAATTGCAAAAATTCAGGAGATAAGGATTGATCGAACATCAGATCCTTTTCCAATGAACACAGATTCTTAGGATTAAATTTCAGATTTGTGTTAAAAGACTGAAAACCCCATTTGATACCCTGATGAGTCATGACCTGTCTTCGTTGTATCAGAACAGAAATCAGGTCATTCAGATAACAGGAAGAAAATAGAGGTGAATCTTCTTTAAACCCATTTCCGGTCTCAGATTTGTAATGGTATTTTCTACTGGAAACTGCAGAGATAAATTTATTAAGCGTTTTCACCAAAGACTCATTTGAATCTTTAGATTCCTCTACTGCTTTTTCGAGATTTTTCCATTTAATACTTACCTCATGCAAGTACATGGAATTAACCGGATTTTTTTCTATCTCTAATAATTTTGTTAAAACATCTTTATAAAACATAGCTAACCTCTTAATTTAATTGGCTTTCTTTAGAAAAAAGAAATAATTAAATGTTTCTTGGGTTTAAAGTTAGTTAATAGCTTTTTTTGTCAAATAACTTTTATGATGCGCATAGACGGTAAACAGTAAAAGTATCCACCTTTTTATAAGCCCGTGGCTTATTTATATTCACAACATCTTTAAATAATTATAAATTGACAATAATTACGCTAAGAATCATCTAAAAATCGTGAGGTAATAAATGAAACTGATAAAAAATGCTTTGATCTCAACTGGCAAGGGAAATGAGACAAAACTCGTTAGCATTCTTTTTAATGATAAGATTATAGAAATTACTGAGAATCCTGCTTTTCATAAGGGAGTAGATATAATTGATCTTCAAGGAAAGCTCTTGCTTCCCGGCTGTATCGATGCTCATGTACACTTCAACGACCCGGGATTCAACCACAGGGAAGACTTCTTAAGTGGGACAACATCCGCAGCTTATGGAGGAATTACTACCGTAATCGATATGCCCTGCACCTCAATCCCACCAGTTACAAATAAAGCAAATTTGTATGAAAAACTCGATATTATCAAATCCAAAGCTCTCATTGATTTTGCTTTCTGGGGAGGAATTCGCAGGAATGATTTTCCTATTGATAAAAAAATGATTTTGAAACTCTGGAATGAAGGTGTAATCGGTTTCAAACTATACACAATCTCCGGAATGGAAAGCTTTGAAGCGCTTTCTTATGAGGATATAAAAAATGTTTTATCAGAACTTCCTAAAATTCTTTTCGGAATTCATGCTGAAGATGAATACACAATTAATAATGTGATAAAATCTCTTTCTGACGAAGAATTAAAATTGCCAGAAAATTACGTTAAAACCCGACCTGCTGAAGCAGAAGTCGAAGCAGTAAAAAAAATATTTGAAATCGCAAAAACAGATAACAAAATCCACTTTGTTCATATCAGCAGTAAAGAAGCAACAGAAATTATCTTAGCTAAAAAGAAATATTCAGATGTAACTTTTGAAACCTGTCCGCATTTCCTGCAATTCACTTGCATAGATCTTCCCAAATTAAAAGGAAGAATTAAAACCACTCCTACAGTTAAATCTGAAGAAGATAAAAAATTCCTGCGTTCATGTTTGAAAGAGGGTAAAGTTGATTTTATTACTACCGACCATGCCGGTTGTAACTACGAAAAGGAGAAAAAGTTTGAAGACTTTTCAAAAGTCTATAATGGTATCCCCGGAGTAGAATTAATGATACCCTTTTTATTCTCAGAATTTTATCTTAACGAAAATGTATCATTAGAAACAATGCTTAAACTTACCTCTGAAAACGCAGCAAAACGATTTGGACTCTATCCGGAAAAAGGAAGCCTAAGAATAGGAACTGACGCTGATTTTACAATTATAGATATAAGAAAGCCATTCAAGGTTGATGAAAAGAAACTTCATTCATTAGGAAAATATTCTCCCTTTCATAAAGAAACATTTTATTGTTCAATAGATAAAACAATAGTTCGCGGGGACATAGTTTTTGATTCAAATTCTGGAATTATACAAAAACCCGGATATGGAAAATGGATAAGAAGAAAATAAATTCCGTAGGCGTTCATAGGTTCAGGGGTTCATAGGTTCAAGGTTCAAGGTTCAGGGTTCCCTTTCTTTCAATGCCCTTGCTTGTAAACCAGCCCTGTTGAATAAGGTGAACCGTTAAGGGTTGCTTTTCTTTTGTTAACCTTCACTAACCCAGAACCCTGAACCCTGAACATCCAAAGAAGATTCGGAAGGTTGATTATGAGTTTGCATTGGACGAGAACTTTCTGCTAATATTGAAACTCGAGTTCACAGGAATGAAATGACGGTGGACTTGAGAAGAAGAGGTTAAAGGCATTCTGAACTCCATTTATCTACGATTTATGAAGTCCAGTCTGCCAAAAAAATCGTAATTGAAACACCTTCCGAAGCTTTCATTCAAGTTTTCTGATGAAAGAAGATTCGGAAGGTTGATTATGAGTTTGCATTGGACGAGAACTTTCCGAATCTCAGTTGAGATAAACTCTTTGTTGGAAGCTTCGGAAAGGATGAGAGCAACAAAAGGTCGAATTACAAAAAAAGTTTACGACGAGTCGAAAAGAATCTTTACAGGTGGAAGCGGACAGTGTCCGACCCCAGACGGAAACTTCGTAATGAGAGAGAAACAAAACCTAAACCTTGAACCCTGAACCTTTCAACCCTGAACCTCCAAACCCTGAACCTCTAAACCCTAAACCTCCAAACCCTGAACCTCCAAACCCTGAACCTCTCAACCCTGAACCTCTAAACCCCAGAACCCCGAACCCAGAACCCTGAACCCAGAACCTTTGAACCCCTAAAACATCAGCATTTTGACCAGCCGCAGGAATTACACCTCAGGCATCCTTCACTGTGTTCAACTGCACTGCCACAATCAGGACAGGTTGCTTGAAGACGTTTTGGACCGGGATTTGAGACTACAGCAGTTTTTTCATTTTCCGTGTCGATGTACTGAAGGAACTCATCATTAAGTCGTAAAAACTGTTCCAAAGATCTTGCTATACTATCAGCGCAGGAAGTTACCATTTCACCATTACTCCACATCGGAGAAGGACAGCGAATTCCTTTGAGCTGTCGAATTATTGAACTTACTTTAACATTTGAACGTAAACATAAAGAAGTAAGTCTCGCGATAGCTTCCAGTTGAGCAGATGCACATCCACCAACTTTACCCATCTGGGTAAAGATCTCACAAGGTCCCCTTTCATCTGAATTGATCGTGATATAAAGGTGTCCGCAGCCTGTTTCTACTTTCTGGGTAATTCCTTTTGTAATTACCGGTCTTTCGCGGGGAGCAATTCTGTCACCATTATCAGCAGATTCTTTAACTTTTGTTCCAACACTTAGAACCTGATTTTCACGGCTACCATCACGGTAAACAGTTACACCTTTACACCCAAGTTCATAGGCAAGTTCATAAGCCATTCGAATATCTTCTTTTGTTGCTTCATTTTTGAAATTAATAGTTTTGGAAACAGCATTGTCAGTATATTTCTGAAATGCAGCCTGCATCCTGATATGCCACTGTGGAGATATGTCATGTGAAGTTACAAATACTTTTTTTAGATTTTCAGGAATCCCGGGAATGTTAGCAATACTGCCAGACTCTGAAATTTTATTCATCAATTCTTTCGAATAGAGACCTGTTTCACGCATTGCTTTTTCAAAATGCGGATTCACATAAAGAAGTTTTTCACCATCCATAACATTCTTCACATAGACCAGGGAAAATTGTGGTTCAATACCGCTGGATGTATTACAGATCATACTGATAGTGCCAGTTGGAGCTATAGTGGTTGTGGTAGCATTTCGAATACCTTTTTTGGCAATCTCAGATTTCAGTTTGCTCCAATCCAGTTTGTTATTTTCTCGATTTAGTTTCTTTGTATTATAAATGCTTCCTTTAAAATTGGGAAACGAATTGTGTTTTAAAGCAAGTTCCATTGACATCTGTTTTGAATGATAATCAATGAATTCCATAACCTCTTCTGCTAAACTGGTAGCTTTTTTACTGTTATATGGAATCTTCAGAAGAAAAAGTAAATCCGCCCAGCCCATTATACCAAGACCTATTTTCCTGTTAGATTTTGCCATTTCATCAATCGCTGGCAAGGGAAACTTGGATCGATTAATGACATCATCCAAGAATTCAACAGCATCCCGGACAGCTTTTTTCAAAGTAGTCCAGTCAAATTTTCCATTCTTTATCATAGCGGAAAGATCCAATGAACCAAGATTGCATGCTTCATTCGGTAGAAGAGGCTGTTCACCACAATTATGAGCAACTATCCCATTCGCCAGCAGGGAATGTGTAACTTCTTCTTTGATATCGTAAACTTCGATTTCTGCTGCCCGCACTATCTCTTTTATTTTTGAAATATACTTTGTAGTCTTTCGCGAATTCTGATCGATCTTTTGAAGTTTTTCATTTTTCCCCTTATGAATAAGTTCCCCTGCAAATTCCCTGAACCTGCAAACATCATTTCCGTTAATTATCAATTCATAATATCTATGGCTTGTATATGTTTTTTTTTCTCCGTTGATAGTAGTATAAGAAAATTTCGCTTGATCTTTTTTTGTTCTATCGTAGATTTTAGAAAAAATACCTTCATTTAAAAGCAGTAATTGAACATCTTGAAGCAATTCGAACGAAGCTGAAGTCAACCGAATATCTCTATGGTCAACATCAATATGATTAACAGTTCCATCTGCACTGAACAATCCATTAATAAATAAACTGACACTTTCTTTTGTCGCAGAAAACATAGAAAGAGGAATTCGTTTTTCAGGAGATTTTACCGCTTTCAGCCCTGTCGATTTTATAATATTAACAAAATCTTTTCGTTTGAATAACATCTGCCAGCAATTATTTTCTCTTTTATTTATTATTCCTCTTCCTGCACCAAACTTATCAGCAATATCCTGCATTTTTTCTAAAATATATTTTTCCTTTTCAGCAAAAACCATTCCTGCTACTTTTCCATCGGAAGTCAGCCATCCATCACCGATCATCCATCCCAAAAACAATGCAAGTTCTTTTCCGATATTATCGGTTTTTGACCAACACCCTTTACCTGATTGAACAAGGACTTCATCTTCTTGAGAAAGATCTTTTGCTTCTTTCCAGCCTTTTACTGTTAGTATCTTATGCTCTGGTGTCACCTTCAGCATCTGCCCGTTTTTTAGATCTATTCTGATCGTTCCTTTTACACCTGTTTTTATGACCTCTGCTTTTCTGAGGGTTACACCATTCTTGTAGTATTCTCTATTATTGCGAATAACCTTTTCTTCAATAACTCTGTTATCGGTATATATTTCTATTTCTTTATTGTGATAGATTTCCTTTATTTTTTTTAAGCCATTGTTTGTAGAGATCAGTGTGTCAGGATGAAAGCATGGATTTGTAGATTCAATTTTTCCAATATGAGGTGTAGGGTTAAACTTATTAATCCTATCCAGGAAAATAATCCCGGGTTCTCCATTTTTGTAAGCCATTTCTATAATCAGACTGAAGACATCCCGAGCTTTTAATTTTTCTGCAACTTTCCTTGTATGAGGAGAAATCAGTTCATATTCTCCATCTTTATAAAAAGCTTCCATAAATTTTTTGGTTATTCCAACACTAAGATTAAAATTTGTGAGTTCATTGGGATTTTCTTTGCAGGTTATGAATTCAAGTATTTGCGGGTGGTCAACATTCAGGATAGCCATGTTTGCCCCGCGTCTGGTTCCACCCTGTTTAACAGCATCTGTTGCAGAATTGAAAACTTTGAGGAAAGTTATGGGACCACTGGAAACACCACTGGTGCTTCTAACCCGTGCATTTGCCTGACGGAGTTTGCTAAAACTAAACCCGGTGCCACCCCCACTTTTATGAATTAAAGCAGCATTTTTAACACATTCGAAAATACTCTCCATACTATCTTCCAAAGGAAGTACAAAACAGGCAGAAAGTTGTTGTAGATCATTCCCGGCATTCATAAGTGTAGGAGAGTTTGGCAGAAAATATCCGGAATCCAAAAGCTGATAATACCGTTTTTTCTTTTCTGCATTACCATTACTAATATTGTCTGCAACCCTGGTAATCATCTTTTCCCAGTTCTCCAGGATATCACCATTGTTATCTTTTTTAAAATATCTTTTCTCTAAAACAATAAGAGCATTTTCTGATAGCTTCATAATAATCTCCTAAAAATTTACATAAATATCCAGCATAACAAGATAAAAGATTTATTTCAATTCATAACTTCTTAAAAAACAAAAAGTTACGAATTTAATAACCGAAATCGTAACTTATATATTACGCTTATTTAATTGTTAAATTTCAAGTCGTTAGCACTGGTGTCAAGCTGAAATTCAAATGGTATCTCTTAGATTTTTGTGAATGCTTTAATAATCAATATTTAATAAAAAATAAAAAATTAAGGAATTTATTTTATAGCCTTAAATAATTACATCAAGAATTAAAAAATTCTTATCTGTTTTTCCAGTAATTGTAAAGTTTATCCAATGAACACAACCAACCGGAATTGTATCTGCTGTATTGCAAAAGTTTCCAATATAAATTTCCCCATCTGGGAAAATCTACCCAATCAAAAATATGATTATGCCAGGATATGGAAATATGAGATTTGTGTTTCTTAGATTTTCTAAGAAGGCTTTCGATCTGTTTTTTTGCTTTTTTGAAATTTCCACCAATCTGATTCAATAAAGTCCTATCCATCGCAATTATAGGAATTTCAAGTACATTGAAAGACCTATTCTCTTCAATATTAAAAGGATAGAATGGATAGGAAATACCTGCTCTGTAACCTATATTCTCATCAAATCCAATACTTGAGTCAAATTTCACTTTAGCTTTTTCCAGAACTTTAAATAAATTCTGATAATTGAAATTCAAATATCGGATTCTAAAACCGTTAGCAGTGAAACCTTCCAGTTTATCTAATTCCTGTGGTAAAAAATGATACTGATAACCTGCTTCTTTGCTTCCCTGTAAATTCACGCTGGAATTCTGTAAAAGCTTAACGATCTGCTGAAAATAGACCTCGTCTGCAAAATAGTTACGTCTTTTATCAGGGAAATCGGTTTTAGTTAATAAAAAAAATGAGGAAGCTGTTTTGAAGAATCTCTCCTTCTTAATGATCTTCTTAACGAGCCTGGAAGGATCGTAGAAGTATTTCTTATCCATCTTATGTAACACAGCCTTATATAATGCTTTAAGTGAGTTTTTCTTAAATAGTTTTATCTTTCTTTTTATCATTGCTTTAATATGAGCATCAGTCCAGAAGTTCCAATATTCGACATTATGTGAAAGTGAGACTGCAAATTTCTTCCCTGCAGGCCAGATATTACTTCTTACATATTCTGGAAAAGCTCTATCTAACATATCCTCAAAAAGTTCACAATATCTATCAACTGGAGGAACATCCACAAAACCAAAACGATACTGAATAGAAGAATAATAATCATAAGGACTAGTTGGTGATATTTCCTTTGACGATGCGTATTCCTGCCAGCAGGTAAGAAAATAGAATGCAGAAGAAATAATATCCTTTCTTATTCTTATTGAATTCGACGTGAATCTAAATATCTCTCCCTGCTTGGAAAAAAGAAAGGGTATGTATTCATCTTTGTATTTTACAAGGTTTACTATTTCAGAGGGATAGAGCTCTTTTGCAGTAAAGAAATCCGAAGCATAAGGACTGTGAAAAATATGAATCGGATATTCTTCTTCACTTCTCTTTCCATAATAAATATGGATAGTTTGAGATGTCAATCCTGTAAAATATCTTGGCTTCAATCCTAAAATATGACAGATTGTATTAAAGACATATTTTGCCTTGGGAAGGAAGGATTCTTCAACGTTGAGAAGAATATGTAGATATTTAAATTCCATTTTTAATCCCTGATTATTTTGATCGGATCGATTTTTACCGTTCGCCTGGCTGGATGTAAAGTAGTTAAGAAACTTATTATAATCGCAACTAAAGGAACAAAAATAAAATCCCAGATTCGCATCTCTACAGGTATCCAATGAAGTGGAAATCCGGGAACAGGAATTTTTATTATGTGGTAGTTATGTTGAGCAAATAGAATCAACAAAGCCAATATCAAGCCAATGAAAGTTCCAAATATTCCGATTATCATTCCCACATTTACAAATATCTTGATGATATCATGTTCAGTAGCACCCATTGCTTTCAAAATACCAATTTCTGTCTTTTTTTCTGCCACAAGTTTAATGAAATTACCTGTCATATTGAAAGCAGCAATTATTATCATCAAAGCCAACACCATGAACATGACCACTTTTTCCATCTTGATTGCATTGAACAGATTAGCTTCAAATTCGCTCCAGTCCTCAACCATAAAACTATTCCCGATTTGAGATTGAATTACTTTAGAAATTAGACGTGACTTTTTAGAATCCTGAGTTTTAATATCAATGTGGCTTACTTCATCTTCATAACCTAAAAAATACTGAGCATTCTTTAGAGAAACATAAGTAAACAACCTATCATATTCCGGCATTCCAGAAATAAATATCCCGATAACTTTAAATTCTCTACTTCTAGGAAGAAGGCCAAATGAAGAAGGCTCAGTTCCCACAGGAGAAGTAAGTTGAACATACTCCCCAACTGTTGCATTCAAAGTTAAAGATAAATCCAATCCAATGATTATTCCGTCTTTTTCAATAGCTTCTGTTTCAGGTTCCCCCACAACAATTTTATTCAGAAGTTCAGTTACTTTTTTATGTTTTTCAAAATCTATCCCAAAGCAAATAGTGGAAACAAGGTAATTCTTTTTCTGGATCATCAGTTCGTTTTCACAAACAGGAGCAGCTCCAACTACACTTGGAAATGTACTGATTTTATCCACAAGATTTTTATAATTAATAATTGGTGAGTAATCGGATTTGTAGATTTTAATTTCTGCCTTTGAACCGATCACCCGGTTTCGCATGTCAGATTCAAAACCGTTCATAACCGAAGATACAACCAGAAGAGAAAATACGCCAATAATGATACCAAATACAGAAAGCATATTGGAAAAGGTAAAACAGTACTTTTTTCTACCTTTTAAATATCGTAGAGCCAGTTTTAAGTGGAACATAGCTTCCTAATTAAAGACCATTTTCATTATAATAACAGCCAGATAAATTCCAAAAAATCATTTATAACCCTTAATCTTTTTATTTTCATATAGATTAACATCAGCTATTGTAATACAATTATCGATATCCATCGGTTTATTGTAAACGCTAAGACCAAATGTTATATCTATGGAAATTTTCTTTTTCTGGAAATTAATAGAGGTTTTAGCAATTTCTTCCTCGAGTTTCCTGGAAATAACTCTCCC
>DAOVQH010000309.1 GCA_030628755.1 Candidatus Cloacimonadota bacterium
ATCCATTTAAAGGTTCCACAACCATTGAATATGCAATCAAAGGCAGACTAAAGGCAGAGTTAGTAGAAATAAGAATCTACAATGTTGCTGGACAGCTCATTGAAACCATTGAAGCCAGATATGGAACAGCAGTATGGAATGTGGACAATCTTCCAACAGGTGTCTATTTCTATCAACTTAAGACTGAAAATTATAATGAAGTGAAAAAAATGTTACTGGTTCAATAAGAATGTAAAAAGTGTCCGGGGATGTCCATCCCTGGACACTTCCTTCTTCAACAAAGCAAATGAATGGATAATAAACACTTCCTCCTAAATAAATAGGGTTAATGAGACCTTCAATCCGCCAGGTGTCGGATTGAAGGTCTCTCCTCAAGATAAATTCCGTCATTTTTTGTATGATTTATTCTATTTTGTTTTTACTAATTCTATCGGAACAGGATAAACCCCGTTAGATAATATTTACATTGTTAAGATAGTAATATTTATTTGAGCTTACTATCTAACGGGGTAAACCTGTTCCTACCCACCAGATTGTGGGTATCCCCTCCCCGATTTACTCGGGGATAATTGGGGATGGGTTTACCCCAAATCGAATAAAATTAGAATATTGTATTAATAACTGAAAACTGTATTGAAATTATGTATAATGAACAACTTTTTAAAAGAGGGCTGGGGCTGAGTTAAAAAATAAATAAATTTGCAGATGATTTCTTTATATAAGAGGAAATGAATAGAAATATCTTGATTGCTTTTTAGTTACATTATCCAAGCACTTTATTAAAATATATGTCCAAAATTGAAGAAAATCCTCATACCCTCATTACTAAAACCAGTATCGAATCTTACTACAAAATTTTCTAAATAATATCGAAGTCCAAAACCAGAGTCAATTTTCCAATTATAAAACCTGAACTTATCAATACTTGGGAAAACTCTACCTATATCTACAAATAAAATTCCTCCGATTTTTCTGTAAACAGGAAATCGATATTCTATCGTCACAAATGTCAAAGCTCTGTCAATAAACCGGTCAACTTTAAAACCTCTGGCTGTCCAAGCACCGCCGATAATGCTCTGCTCATAATATGGAGCAGTTCCCTCAATGTGCTGAGTCCAGAGGCGAACGGCTAGTATGTGAGCTGATGTAAACAGTTTTTGATACTTGTTAACCTCCAGTCGGTATCTATTGAAATTATAATCACTACCAATAAATTTGAAAGCAAAATCAGAATTGAAACTCAATTTCCAGCCCTGATGCGGATGGATCTGGCTGTCACGTGTATCCCAACGCAGCTGTACAGTGAGATAAGAAGTCAGGTTTTCACCAGACCCAGGTATGTTTGTGGACATTTCAGGATTGATGTCTTCATAGTCATAAACACTTGTATGGTTGAAAAATAACCCTGCTTCACCAATTATCCGCTCTGTGAACGCATGTCCTAATGTCAGTTCTAGCTTCGTAAACTCTTTAGGAAATTGCCAATCGTTGTCCTTGGAATTGTTTCCGAAACCAAAAAAATTACTTTTCAGGAATTTGTCATATTCCAGTTTCAGATCTAATGCAAGAGGGTACCGCGTACCTTGTCGTATCTCAAAATCAGGAATTGAGAAAGTAAACACATACCACTGTTCACCTTTGGTACTGCCAAAAAGTATAAGGTCAAATGATTCATTTCTTTTGAATTGATTCTTAATTACACCTTTACCCCCAAAACCAAAGCCAATATCGGAATCATACATGAGAATAGGAAAAATACTTATTGTTCTTTGCCTTACAGTGGTTAGTTGTTCGGATATATTTGTCTCATTTATTGAGAAGGTATTTATGGGAATCATAAATAAAACGATAATAAAAAGAAAAGTTAATCTGAAGATTTTATTCATAGCGATCCTCCTAATATTTAATAATATAAATGAGTTCTGCAAAATATGATAAAATATAAATTAGGGTTAGCTCCGATATATCGGAGTAAACAAATAAAAGAATATTTTAACTGTTTCAACAGTTTACCCGTTTACAGAAGGAGTTTATGAGAAACCGATCCCAGTTAAATGAATAAGGATTTAACGGGACAAGTGAATCGGTTAAGTATTTCTTCTTTTTAGGTTCTTAAATTCCTTATTCAAATTTAAGAAGTTGAGTATCACTTTTCGTTAAAGTTTATTCCATTCTTCTACTGTAATTTTTTGTTCGAGAATATATTCTGTTTCCCGAAGCATCATCCTAAGTTGAGGAATAGAGTATTCGCGGTTTGATGGAATAGCAAGACGACATTCTTTATAAACCATAAAATGGTGCCTTGTACCAGCGAAAGGTCCATCAAATCCAAGCTTATGCAACCGACGAATAAAATCTTTCCTTTTACACGGCGACCACGGATTCACGATGAGGTTTCCTATTAAGACTTATTCCATTTATTACTGGAAGACGGTGTCCTAACTTAAGTCCTATAAGTATCCAATCCTCCAAAGTTGAGTGTAATTTGTCCTCGCATTCTCCCAAAGATTTTGCAAAAGCAATCACACCTTTACATTTTGGTATTCGTCCTACAAAAGACCCATCCTCAAGTTTATCATAATCAGCATACATCAAGGTATAATTAATATAGTCAGTCAAAGTAAATTCCATCTATTAAACTCCAAAGTCATCTTTATAGTTAATTTTATAAATATAATAAAGATATTACATATCATTATAAATTTCTTTATCTACATTATTGATACTTCAATATATTAAAAAAACTTTGTCAAGAAACAATAAAAACAATAATCTAAAAATCCGCTCTCACTTCCATCCTTAACTGATTTCTTACATCAGATTCAGGATATTTTTCTGTATAGTATTTTAGAAATCCAGTAATATACTTACTAAACTTATAATCAAACTGCAAAGTTGCACGAGTTATTATACCATTCCGTTTATTTATCAAAACATTTGCAAGATAATCAGAACCTTCTCTTTTATTACTTTGAAAATAA
>DAOVQH010000139.1 GCA_030628755.1 Candidatus Cloacimonadota bacterium
AATATTCTGATAGAAAATTTTGGAAATTTTGTTGCAGTTTTCAGTAACTCCTCCTACAACTTTTGGAGTGTTATTGGTCTTGTAGTCTCTATTGCCTGGATCCACACGTTCAGGAGAGAATGCAATGAAAATATCTTCTCCAACTTTAAATCCCTTTTCTTCAAATATAGGAACCAGTATCTCTTCTGTAGTTCCAGGATAGGTTGTACTTTCCAGGATAATAAGTGTATGTTTTGAAATATTCTCTGCCAGAGATTCCACTGATGAACGCACGTATGATGAATCCGGTTGTTGATATTTATCTAAAGGAGTGGGAACTGCAATCATGATTACATTGGCTTTTTCCATTTCTTTATAATCGAAAGTAGCCTTGAGTTTTCCTTTTTCTACAAGTTCCTTCAATTCTGCATCATCCACATCTCCAATATAATTTTCACCTGCATTAACATGATTTACTGCATAATCACTAATATCGACACCAATAACTTCAAAACCTTTTTTGGCAACTGTTACAGCCATTGGCAGTCCTACATAACCTAAACCAACTATACCAACAATCGCAGTTTTGTTCTCTATCTTATCTATCAGTTTCATGCATTACTCCTGCTTATTTCTTAATATCTGTAATGATCGGATTTATATGGTCCATCTATAGAGACTCCAAGATAATCCGATTGTTTTTCAGTCAGTTTGGTGAGCTTAACTCCTAATTTATCCAGATGGAATCCTGCCACCATTTCATCTAATTTCTTGGAAAGGATATAAACCTTTTTCTCGTGTTTATTCTGCCAGAGATCGATCTGAGCTAAAACCTGATTCGAAAAAGAATTACTCATCACGAAAGAAGGATGTCCGGTTGCATTTCCCAGATTCACAAGTCTTCCTTCGGAAAGAAGGATTATCGAATGACCATCCGGGAAGAATATCTGATGTACCTGTGGTTTGATCTTCTCTTTTTTTATTCCGGGCAGGTTATATAAATCATTAACCTGGATCTCATTATCGAAATGTCCAATATTGCAGACAATAGCCTGGTCTTTCATTTTTTGCATATGCTCTGCTGTGATCACATCGCAATTGCCGGTAGCAGTCACAAAGATATCTCCTTTTTCCACTATGTTTTCCAGCAATGTAACTTCAAAACCTTCCATAGCTGCCTGAAGAGCGCAGATAGGATCTATCTCAGTAATGATCACACGTGCACCAAAACCCTTCATAGATTGAGCACATCCTTTTCCTACATCTCCATAACCACAAATAACCACAACTTTACCAGCAACCATTACATCTGTACCTCGTTTAATACCATCGGCAAGAGATTCCCTGCATCCGTATAGATTATCGAATTTAGATTTTGTAACAGAATCATTTACATTAATAGCAGGAAATAGAAGTGTTCCTTTTTCCATCATCTGGTAAAGTCGGTTAACACCTGTTGTAGTTTCTTCAGAAACACCTTTTATATTTTCAGCAATCTTTTCCCAGTTAAAATTACTTTTGTTCTTCAAAATATTAAATATAATTTTTAGGTCTTCGTTGTCTTTATATTTTTCAGTGATCGAGGGATTTTTCTGGAATTCGACAGCTTTATGTACAAACAGGGTTGCATCGCCCCCATCATCGACTATCAGTTGAGGTCCTTTTTCATTAGGAAAGGAAAGCGCTTGTTTAGTGCACCACCAGTAGTCTTCAATTGATTCACCTTCCCAGGCAAAAACAGGAATCCCAGCTTTGGCAATCGCTGCTGCTGCATGATCCTGGGTTGAAAAAATATTACAACTTGCCCAGCGAACATCTGCACCAAGTTCGATAAGAGTTTCAATCAGGACTGCGGTTTGAATCGTCATATGTAAACTGCCAGTTATTCTTGCACTTTTGAGAGGTTTGGATTTTCCAAATTTCTCACGAAGAGCCATCAGACCAGGCATTTCTTTTTCAGCAATTTTAATTTCTTTCCTACCAAATTCAGCGAGAGAGATATCTTTTACCTTATAATTATTCATTTTTCCTCTTGTTCCTCTCGTTCCCAAATTTTATTTGGGAATGAAAATTTCTTAAAAACTTTGTTTTGAACTTTTTTTGCGAAATAAAATTTCGCGTTCAAGTTTGTTCCCAAACCGGAATTTGGGAACAAGTAAAATTAATACTTCCTATACCTGTCTCTATCCTTATCACTTCCGCGTCGGTAATCGTATCTGTTATCGGGTTTTTTCCCATAACTGTCATATCTTTTTTGTGGTCTGTGAGAAGTTGAACCATGCTTTGGTTCGGGATTTCCTTCAACACCTTTCATAGAAAGCTTTATCTTTCCTTTATCAAAACCAATGAATTTAGCTCTTACTTTATCCCCAATTTTCAGCATATCTTCAACTTTGTTAATCCTGGAAAAATGAAGCTGAGAAATGTGAACCAATCCTTCCTTAGATCCGCCCATAATCTTAACGAACGCACCAAAAGGTTCAATTCTACTCACAATTCCATCATAGATTTTATTCATTTCAGGATCACTGATTATATTATTTATCATTTCCTTAGCTTTCTTTAAAGAATTTGCACTTGAAGACGATATACATACTTCCCCATTATCTTCAATTTCAATATTTGCACCGGTAACTTCAATTATATTTTTAATGATTTTCCCACCGATGCCAATGATTTCACCAATCTTTTCAGGATCCACTTTAAAGAATTCAATTCTGGGAGCGGTTTCTGCAAGCTCTTTTCTGGGTTCTGCGATTGTTTCAGTAATTTTATCAAGGATGAACATTCTACCAACTTTTGCTTTTTCCAGCGCTATTCCCATAATTTCTTTTGTAATTCCTTCGATCTTAATATCCATTTGCAGAGCAGTGATACCATCTTTTGTTCCTGTTACTTTAAAATCCATATCTCCAAGATGATCTTCCAAACCAATTATATCGGTTAGTATGACGAATTTATCGCCTTCCATAATAAGTCCGTTTGCAATACCAGCTACGGGTTTCTTAATTGGAACACCTGCAGCCATCATTGCTAAAGTTGCACCACAAACCGTTGCCATGGAGGATGAACCATTCGATTCCAGGATTTCAGAAACCACCCGAACTGTATAAGGAAATTCTTCTTTTGTTGGCATCATTGGAAGAAGAGCTCTCTCTGCAAGTGCTCCATGACCGAGTTCACGTCTACCCGGACTTCTCATAAAACCAGCTTCTCCCACACTGAATGGAGGAAAGTTGTAATGCAGGAAATAAGGTTTTTTATATTCTTCATCAAGTCCATCAACGACCTGTTCATCCCTGCCGGTGCCTAAAGTAACAGTTCCCAGAGATTGAGTTTCCCCACGAGTAAACAAGGCAGATCCATGAACCCGTGGTAAAATATCGATTTCACAAGTAATAGGTCGAATATCATCCAATCCTCTTCCATCCACACGATGATTATTATGAAGTATTGTATGACGTACATATTTGGTAAAAATTTCTTCAAAAGAATTTTTATAAAATCTTTCCTGTTCTTCGAAAATTTCTTCGTCCAGCTCCTCAGCAACTTTTTCCAGCATTTCTTCCTGGAGTTTATCAATAGCTTCATAGCGTTCAAGTTTACCTTGAATGTTCGCTACTTCTTCAATATACTTTCCGTATTTTTTCTCTACTTTGTTGATGATCTCTTCCGAGATGATATCCAGTTCAACTTCCATTTTGTCTTTTCCAGCTTCTTTTGCGAATTCTTCCTGGAATTCAACCAATTTTTTGATAGTTTTATGACCAATGTAAATGGCTTCCATCATTTTTTCTTCACTCACTTCATCTGCACCGGATTCTATCATAACCACAGAAGTTCCTGTTGCAGCAACGATAAGATCCAGTTTGGATTTACCCAGTTCATGTTCAACAGGATTAATAACAATTTCATCATCTACAAGACCGACCTTTACACCAGCAATGGGACCGTGGAAAGGAATATCGGAAATGGATAAAGCAGTGGAAGCTCCCAATATTCCTAAGATCCCGGGGTCATTTTCACCATCATAAGATAGAACGGTTACAACAATATGAACTGAATTTCTGAATCCTTTGGGGAAAAGAGGACGGATAGGTCTATCGATAAGACGTGCATTCAGGGTTGCAGTTGTGGATGGTCTTGCTTCTCTTTTGAAAAACCCGCCAGGGATTTTACCAGAAGCATACATTTTCTCAATAAAATCTACTGTTAACGGGAAGAAATCGGTTCCTTCTTTAGGTTCTTTTGCTGCTGTAGCTGTAACGAGAACACTAGTTTCTCCGTACGTAATAAAAACGGCTCCATTTGCCTGTTTTGCCATTTTACCGGTTTCAATGGTTAAATCTCTACCAGCAATTTCAATTGATTTTTTCTTAATGTCAAATTTGTACATTTATTCTCCTTTTGTTTTTTATTACGGAGAACAAAAGCAATAGGCTAAAGCCATGTTTAATTGAATTTAGCTTATTGCTCAGCATTCTCCGCTTTAATTATTTTATTTAATTAAAGGGAATAAATTCCCCTTAATAAATTTTAATATCTATTATTTTCGGAGTCCAAGCGTCTTAATAAGCTTGCGGTAACGTTCAATATCCTTTTTCTGGAGATAGTTGAGCAGTCTTCTTCTCTGTCCAATTAATTTCAAAAGACCTCTTCGTGTGTGGAAATCCTTTTTGTGAACTTTGAGATGCTCTGTAATACTCTTTATTCTCTGTGTGAGAAGAGCAACCTGGACCTCTGGTGATCCTGTATCTAAATCATGGAGTTTAAACTCTACCATGATAGCCGTTTTGGCTTCCGGTGTTAATGCCATGCATTTCCTCCTATTATTTTTTTTGCAACTAACCCGCCTTCACTTCGCTTCGTCGTGGCAGGCAAAAGCGAACAAAAGTAATTTATTGCTCTTTTTCATTAGGATAAACAACAGAAAAAATCGCCGTTTCTTTGTAAAGAATTTTTTAATATATAAATTAGCCTTAACAACTTCAAAAACTATCATTCACACAAATTCTTATTGACACAATATTTTATATGAAAATTTTATTTTTCGTCTTATTAAATTAGTTAAATTAAGGGATTGTATGAAAAATATAATTCGAATATACAAAATAATGCTCCGCTACTGGGTTTACCTTGTTTTCGGACTTATCTTCATGCTGGGCTACGCTATATTTAGCGGAGTCAGCATTATGTTGGCTATTCCTTTACTGGATTATGTTTTCAAATTTGAGAAAGTTACAATCTTATATTCTAATTTTCCAACTTTTTTTGATGCAATTCAGAGAATCACATCTGATTTTATATCACAATATGGTAGTTTATTTGCTCTGTTTCAAGCACAAAATTACAAGCCATTCTTAAGCGAATTGAAAATAGTTCTCATACATACAGATTCTATTTTCTTACTCTGGTTATTAAGTTTAACGCTTATCACCCTGGTTATATTAAAAAACATCTTCTTCTACGGCAATAAGCTTATGTTTGCCAACTTACGCGGGAAAACCATCAGGACCGTTCGGAATCAGATTTTCAAGAAATACCTTTATCAATCACTTGCCTTCTTTAGCATGACCAAAGTAGGAGATTCTCTTGTAAGAATGGTCTCAGATGTAAAGATTGTAAGTAATTTCTTCATTCGAGCAATATTTGATGCACTCCAAAATATCATACTTATTCTCGTTTATGCAAGAGTCGCTCTTTTCTTGAATGCAAAATTGTTTCTCATCAGTCTTATTCTACTTCCTATTTTCAGTATAATTATAGGTTTAATTGGAAGTAAGATAAAAAAATATGCTAAACGAATTCAGATTCAATCTTCAAATTTATTTACCAATGTTGAAGAAACATTGAACAGTATGAGAATTGTGAAAGCATTCTCACGAGAAAATTATGAATTTGGAAAATTTAAGGACATTAATCAGAAACATTTTAGATTCTGGCGGAAATCCCGAATTTATCATTTCTTCAATGTCCCACTTTCCGAATTAAATGGAACAATTACAGGAATCATTGTTCTACTTATTGGTGGTAGACAGGTTTTAGCAGGTACTAGCAATTTTACTTTAGGAAGTTTTATCGCGTTCCTACTGGCAATCTTTTCTATGCTTCATCCTATGAAAATAATTACCAAGGCTTATGCAGAAATCAGAAAAGCACTGGTGTCTTTGGATAGAGTATCTATTATTCTGGATAGAGAATCCGAAATAACTGAAAGTGAAGACCAGATAGAAAAGAAAACATTTAATAAAAGGATAGAATTTAAGAATGTTTTATTCTCCTATGAAAATCATACTGAAGTATTATCCGCTATCAACCTGGAAGTAAACAAAGGAGAAAAAGTAGCCATTGTTGGTGGCAGTGGTACCGGAAAAACTACGTTGGTCAATCTTTTAACCAGAATGTATGATGCAACTTCCGGGGAGATACAAATAGATGGGACTCCTATTGAAAAAATTAAATTAAAAGACCTGAGAATGCTGTTTGGAACTGTTACCCAGGAATCTATCCTTTTCAGTGATACGATCGCTAATAATATCAGCTATGGAACGCTGGAAGACGTTACTGAAGAAAATATAATCCGTTCTGCAGAAATTGCCTATGCAGATGAATTCATTGAAAAGTTCCCGAATAAATATAACGAGATGCTTCATACAAAAGGTTCAAATCTTTCCGGTGGACAGAAACAGCGTCTTTGTATTGCCCGGGCAATTGTCGGAGATCCCCCCATCCTCATTTTTGATGAAGCAACCAGCGCTCTCGATACAGAAGCAGAACAGAAGGTTCAAAGAGCTATCGAGCAGGCAACAAAAAACAGGACTGTGATAGTAATTGCTCACCGGCTTTCCACTATTCTTTCATCTAA
>DAOVQH010000017.1 GCA_030628755.1 Candidatus Cloacimonadota bacterium
GAGCTGGAAGGAAAATTATATCGATATTTTCGCAACTTTGAAAACCCGTAAAGATGAGGAAGAATTTGAAAAAGTAGAAATAAAAATATCTGCTAGAAATGGCTGTACTATCGAAACAAAACATCTTGAGAAAAACTCGAAAGTTTCAGTTAATTACGAAATAAAAGTTCCCAAATCTGTTAAACTTGATGAAATCGAATCCAGTAATGGTAAGGTTTTAATTGTCGATTGTAAGGGAGATATCAATATAGATACAAGCAATGGTAAGATCGAAGTTTTCGATACATCTGGTGATCTGAAAGCCAGTACCAGTAATGGTAAAATCGAAATTGTAAACGTTGATGGCAAAGTTAACATCAGCACCAGTAATGGCTCTATCCGAGTGAATAGAACTCCCGGGTTGGAAAAAGCTAGAACTTCGAATGGAAGTATCAAAGTTGAATTGGGAAAAATGGAAAATGATATAATGCTTTTAACCAGTAATGGCTCTATTAAAATCTATCTTGATTCTTCAATTAATGCTGATATCAAAGCCAGTACATCCAATTCCAGTATTAAGCTGCATGATATTGAAGTTACAACAAGAAAATTCTCCAATAATTATTTAGAAGGAACTATCGGAAAGGGTGGAAAACTGATTACAGCTGATACGTCCAATGGAAAAATAAGTTTATATAAATTAGAAAAATAATTCAGGAGGGAATGATGAAAAAGATTTTATTAGTTGTATTTTTATTAGGTTTGGTTAGTTGTTTGTTTTCCTATTATAACTCAGTGGCATTTACAGATAATTTCCTGGCTCCCAAAGTCAATCCTGCAGCTATGGGATTTGGCAATGCAAATGGAATAGCTTTCCTGGGAAATTACGATGAAGATGGATTCTATGAGGATTACTACTCAGTTTTTTTTAATTCCGATAATTTTGCTTACGTTATAGATCGAATTGGAAATAATAATTATCACAAGTTAGCTCTTTCTACAGCAAATACTAAACTATCGAATAACCTATATTTTGGATTTGCCTGGGACTGGAAAAACAAGTATTTCAAAAAAGGAGATATATCTGAATCTATATTATATCGACCTTTTGATTTCCTTTCTATGGGTACAGTTATTTATGATCTCTTTAAAGAAGATGTAAATTATAAAGTTGGAGTTGCTGTCCGTCCTGTATTTATTGGGGGAAAAACATGTGAGAGGATTACTTTAACAGCGGATAGTCATTATGATGAGTCAGATTGGAGAAAACCTGTGTTTGGAATTCAAACTGAAGTTCTCGATGGTTTCCTTTTGGGTGGAGCGTATGATCTGGAAGATGAAACTTTTTGTGCGAATTTTGGGATCACATTTGAAAATCTCGGCATTGGAAGTACTGTGGATATGGATAAAGATAACGAATTTTCTCAAGGCCAGTATTACATTAATTTTTCAGAAAAGAGTTATCGTTCCATTATAGGAAAGAAAAAGAATTACTTTGTGGATTACGAATTGAAAGGTGAAATTCTCGAAAAAAGAAAAGGTCAAAAAATAGGTCCATTCACAGTTTATATGGGAAAAGAAAAGACACTCTCTCAGATTATCAAAGATATCAAGAAGATGAAGGAAGATGATGATGTTAAAGGACTGGTCTTCAAATCAGGGAACTTTAAAGCTAAATTTGCTCAGAGAACTGAACTCAAAGATGCACTTCTGGATTTCAAAGCAGAAGGGAAAAATATCATATTTTACTATGAAATGATAACCGGTGCGAACTACACCTTTGCTGCATCTGTTGCTGATGAAATCTACCTGAACCCGATTGGAATGATCAATCTGAAAGGTATTTCGATTTCCCTGCCTTATGTGAAAAACCTTCTGGATACACTGGGAATTGATGTGATAAACTTCCGCAGTCATGATTACAAGACTGCAGGTAACATACTCTCAGAGGATCATATGACAGAAGCTGAAAGGGAATCCTATGAATATCTGATTGATGGTATTTATGAAGAGATGGTAAAAATGATTGCAGATGGAAGAGGTGATAAATTAACTAAATCTGTGGATGAAATCATTGATGAAGGACCATACTGGAATGCACAAAGAGCTCTTGAACTCGGTCTTATTGACGACGTAATCTACGAAGATGAACTGGAAGACAAAATCAAAGATAAGTATGCTCCAAAGGAAATTGTGGAAAAATATAGAAAAAGTACAA
Organism: Candidatus Cloacimonadota bacterium; assembly: GCA_030628755.1. Lineage (GTDB taxonomy): Bacteria > Cloacimonadota > Cloacimonadia > Cloacimonadales > TCS61 > JACNIV01. Next base: position 2,198 of record DAOVQH010000017.1, read on the forward strand.
TGCAATACGACTGGAGCAAAGAACGAAAAGACAAAATTGCCATTATCTATGCTGTAGGTAATATTCATTCAGGCAAAGGAGTATCAGGAAAATCTATTGGTTCTGAAACAACAGCAGAGTTAATTAAAAAGGCTCGTGAAGATAAATCAGTAAAAGGAATTATTATCCGCGTTGATAGCGGCGGAGGTTCAGCTTTAGCTTCCGATGTAATTAATCGTGAAGTTGCTATCTGTAAAACCGGAAAAGATAAAAAACCTGTTATCATCTCGATGGGTGGAGTAGCAGGTAGCGGTGGTTACTATATCGCTGCAAGTGCGGATAAAATAATTGCTCAACCCAATACAATTACCGGTTCTATTGGCGTTGTAGGTATTTTCCCGGGTCTTGAAAGACTCTATAAGAAGATACTGATTAACTGGGATACAGTAAAAAGAGGTAAACATTCAGATATTGGCTCTACTAATAGACAGATGACAGAAGAAGAAAAGCAGATGGTAGAAAAAGCAATCCACCACATCTATGAAAAATTCATTGATGTAGTTGCAGAAGGTCGCAATATGTCCACAGATGATGTTCACAAGATCGCACAGGGTAGAGTCTGGACAGGTAAGCAGGCATTTGAACGGGGTTTGGTTGATGCTCTTGGTGGATTGGATATTGCTGTAAAGGAAATGAAGAAACTGGCTAATCTTAAACGTGAAGTGGAACTTGTGGAATTCGAAGATAAAAAGAAAGGAATGGAAATTTCTTTGGATATGATGACAAAAAAATCTGATTCCCTCAACATTCCAGATGAGATAAGATCGTTACTTGAATTAGGTGATAAGTTGCTTAAGTTCGGTGATGAAAACATCCTGATGATCTTACCTTACGATCTGGAATTCAAATAAATCCTCTTATGGTAAAAAACCGCCTGAGGGATTTCTTCGGACGGTTTTTTTTATTGCAGTTTTGAATGTTCATTATCACATCTTGTCGCAGACAGGAGTGTCTGCGCTACGTAACTCGTTCACTCTTGAACGAGTAATTTTGAAGCTGCGTGATACGAATTCGCAGACAGGAGTGTCTGCGCTACGTAGCTCGTTCACTCAGCCATAAAGACCTGCTGATAAATCTTGAACGAGTAAGGAGCTAAACAAAGGTTGGTTGTGTATTGCACACCTTATACAAATATCTGAATTTGAATACTCGTTCCCAAAGTCTCTTCAAAGATTTTTCGGAATGAATTTATTTTACGTAAATGCATATATAATACCTATTTAAAGGAGTTTAGTAATAAAAAAGTCTATTAAATTATGACGGTCTTGGATAAAACAAAAATATTGGAGAGAATTTACTATGAGAAACAAATTTATCTTATCTTTATATTTAACAAACTGTATTGATAACACAACTGAAATTAATAAGAAATATGTATCCGCCATAATTTACTTTTATTTTTTAGATATAAAACCTTTACCTTTAAACAATTTGGTTTTAATAAAGGTCAAATTAATATACACTGAAAAATCCTTGAAGTCTCTTTGGGAACGCAATTGAACGCAAAGCTGAGCTTTGCCAACATAGGAATTGCGAAGTACAACTTCGCAACGAGAGAATCCTATTTCAGCAGCAAACATTTCTTCACCGCTTCAGTTTTACCATTTACGTTTAATTTGTAGAAATAAATTCCAGATGCAACTGCTTTATTGTTACTGTCTTTACCGTTCCAAAGTATGGAGTAGTCCCGATACATCGGGGCTTTTGTGACGTGAGACTCGTCACACTCCAAAGTTTTTACTTTCTGTCCTTTGATATTATAAATTATAATCTCTGCGTTCTCAGCGTCCTCTGCGGTAAGATTAAATGAGATCGTTGTTTCAGGATTAAAGGGATTGGGATAATTATACAATAATTCAAATAAGTACTCAGAAATAATATCTTGTTCAACTGATGTCTGATCAAAAAAGAAAACACCCATATCAGTAATAGTTCCATCTGGGTCTAATGGTGAATTAGGATCTCCTGCATCTATACAAGGTGAAAATTCTGATAAATGGTAATCATCATTTACATAATCTATAAATTGAGGATTTTCATCAATATTATTTTCCCAATAAATGGTGTTAAGTTGATTATTGTTATTTTCGATAGCTTCTTCTCCTCCGGAAATATCGGAATATAAAGCAGTAAAAATATTAAATTCACCTTGACCAATTGAAGCTAGTAAACAAATTTCCTGCTCATTAAAAAAGAAGATGGAGTTCGATATTTCGACTTCATTATTTGAATCGCAACAAATTGCTCCACCATGATCTGCATCATTATTTGATATTGTGCATTTATTAATTTGAAGATTCGTTTCACTACAGAATATTGCTCCTCCATACATATCAGCAGAGTTATTTATTATCAGACAGCTTTCAATCTCAAAATATGCCATTTGACATCTGATTCCACCTCCTGTATAAGTAGCAAGACCATTTCGGATTGTAACATTTCTTATAATAGAATTATTAAGATTTGCTATTTCCAGAACAGTATTCGTTTGCTCAGCATCTAAAATAACTTCTTCTGCTGAAGTTCCTGAAATTGTTAAATGACTTATTGAATGCACAGGAAATATTTCTCCGGTCGTCGATGGACTGTAAACACCAGGCATTAAATGAATAGTATTATGGTTTAATGAGTCTGTATAAATTCTTTCAAGAGCTGTTTGAATTTTCTTTAAAGGAAATTCCGGTGAAGTTCCGATATTAGAATCATCTCCATTAGTGGAGACATACAAATCAGCGTTAATTAAATCTTTTGAGTTGAGTGAATAATATCAAATTCGGTAAAATCTATTGGTGAAGCGTAATAATCTGAAGGTTGAAAAACAGTGAATGTATCTAAAACAACAATCATTGGAAGAGCTTCTGCAATAAAAATATCTGAACCAACTCCTCTAATATAATTGATCGTATTATTATAAATACTACACCTATTAATTGAATCAAAAATAATATTTTCAGGATTTATAATAAAAACACCACCACCAACATTATCACTAACATTATCAGATATTGTCGTTGAGGATAAGGAAATGCTATCATTTATCATTAAAAATAATCCACCACCTCCATTAATTGAATGGTTACTTCTGATTGTACAATCTGTCATTTGAATACTACTATAAAGAAAACAAGCTCCACCTCCCATTTCTGAATTATTGTAATTAATTTGAGTATTCAATATTTCAGATTCAGAATTATTAAATACAATCCCACCACCAAAAATGGTAGAAGAATTACTTCTTATAACTGAATTTGATAATTTGCAACCTGCTGAAAAACAATAAATACCTCCTCCACCGATCCAGCTTGCTAAATTGTTTTGAATGATCAAATAATTTAACTCCGGATGTGCTGAGTTAAAAATTGATATTCCACCAGAATAACCTGGATATCCATATCCTCCTAACCCATTGGTAATTGTAAACCCGCATAACACTGCTGTCGAATCTTCTCCACTTTCAAAAGTGACAACGCTTCCATTTTGGTTACCATCAATTATGGTTTGAGTGATGTATGTTGTATCTTGAGTTATCAAGAATAAAGAAGCAACTGTGATATTCTTACCACTAAAATTAATATTTTCATAGTAAGTTCCCTGGTGAACTAAAACAGTATCACTATCGATTGCTATATCAATTCCTGCTTGTATTGTCGGTTGTTCTGCAGGTACGTTGATGATGGTGGCAGATAACATTGAAAAACTGAACAATACTAAAGCTAATAACATCATAATTTTCATCTTTCCCTCCAATTTATCTATCTGACTTATCCTTTATTATTCTTGGAAAATTTACGGTTCAATAATTATTTTAAGAAACTACTTATGTCAAATTAAAAATGATAAAGCCCGACTCGGATTCTCTTATTTCGACTCGAAAGTTTACCCCGTCGGGAAGTTTACCCCATAAAATATGGAATTATTTATCGGGGAATGAACATATCGGCGGAACATCAAGTCGAGGTAATAATAGCAAGAACCTCGAGTCGACATCACTCCGTTCTTCTCAACTCGAAAAATCTATTTAAAGGATTTTAGATTCCGCATCATCCGTCAGTAGCCGGAGTAAACAGTGCGGAATGACAAGTAAATAGTATTCTGCATATCCATCATTCCTCAATTCCTAAAATATCGAAAATAAAAGAATATGTCAATGCAACTTCTTTTAAATAATCATATCTACCCGAAGACCCACCGTGACCTGCCTTCATATTAGTCTGGAGTAAAAGCAGGTTATCATCAGTTTTTGTAGCTCTCAGTTTTGCAATCCATTTTGCTGACTCCCAGTAATTGACCCGTGGGTCATAAAACCCGGCAAGCACCAGGATATTCGGATAATCTTTTGCTTCGATATTATCGTATGGGGAATAGGAGAGGATATAATCGAAATATTCTTTATCTGTTGGATTTCCCCATTCTTCATATTCGCTTACCACAGCAGATAAAGTAGGGTCGAGCATGGTATTTATAATATCAACGAATGGTACATCGGCAATAACTCCATGGAAGAGATCAGGTTGCATATTTGTTACAGCTCCTATCAGAAGTCCACCGGCACTGCCTCCATCAATTATCAGTTTATCTTTATTCGTATATTTTTCCGAGATCAGGAATTCTGTACAGGCAATAAAATCCGTGAATGTATTCTTCTTATTCAGCATTTTTCCCTGATCATACCAGGTCTTTCCCATTTCACCACCACCACGAACGTGAGCAATGGCATAAATAACTCCTCTATTTAGAAGGCTTAAACGAGCAGAAGAAAAATAGGGATCAAACCTGTCACCATAAGCTCCATATGCTGTGAGATAAAGCGGATTTTCTCCATTCTTTTGGAAAAGGTCTTTCTTATGAACCAGAGATATCGGAATTTCTGTTCCATCATTTGCTTTTGCAAAAAATCGCTCTGAAATATATTCTGCAGGCTCATAACCTCCAACCACTTCCTTTTGCTTCATAATTTCTTTTTCGCGGGTTTTCATATTGTAATCGATAATAGAGTAAGGTGTTACCAGCGATTCATAAGTATATCTTAGAATGGGAGAATCGAATTCTGTTCCGCTCCAGGTATAGAAGGTATAGATTGGCTCAGGAAAATCAACATAATGAGATTCTTCAGAATCAATTTCCATTATCCTTAATTTTTCCAATCCACCAGATAGCTCACTTATCACTAAATGGTCTTCAAAAATATCAACGCCAATGTAGACGGAATCACGATGTGGAATAACTTCCCTCCAATATTCTTTTGAAGGATGTAAAATGGAAGTTACTACAAGTTTGTTATTTTTTGCATTATCGTTTGTAATGATATAAAATTTATCTTCATGAGGAAGAATGTAATATTTGTGACCATTTTCCCGTGGTTCAATGAGTTTAAATTCACCAAAAGGATCATCAGCTTTCAGGAACCAGCGTTCTGTTGTGGTTTTACTCCCACTTGCCATGATGATGTATTTCCTGTTTTTGGTTTTTCTTGTCCAGCACCAGAATTTCTCATCTTCTTCTGTAAAGATCAATTCATCTTCTTTTTCATCAGTTCCCAATATATGACGATAGACCTTATGACTTCTACCGGTTTCATCCTCAAGGGTGTAGAAAAAAGTTTTGTTATCATTTGCCCAGGTAATATCACCAATGGGGGAGATTGTATCTTCAAGATATTCACCTTTTTCCAGGTCTTTGATCACTAAAGAATATTTTTCTGATCCGGTTGTATCGAGTCCATAAGCAAGATAGCGGTGATTAGTGCTGATACTTTTATAGTAGATTGAGTAGTAATTATATCCTTTTGCCAGTTTATTTACATCCAGGTAGATTTCTTCTTTTGCATCCAGGCTGCCCTTTTTACGGCAATAGATGTTGTATTGTTTATCCTTTTCCCTGCGGGAATAATAATAGTAATTATCCTTTTTCACTGGAACACTCAAGTCTGTATCTTTCATTCTGCTTATAATTTCTTTGTACAATTTCTTCTGGAAACTTTTCGTATGTCTCATCTTTTGTTTTGTGTATTTATTCTCTGCATTAATGTAATCGAGCACTTCGGGATTGGTGCGGGTTTTATCTTTGAGCCAGGAATAATTATCAACAAGAATTACTCCATGGATAAATGTAGTATCAGGTAGAACTTTTGCGATGGGTGGAACGGGTTCTTTTGCACATGAAACCAGAATTACTGCAATGATCAATAGAATAAGTGTTCTTTTCAAATCTATCCTCCGAATAATAAGAATTTATGAGGGTTCTGCAAAATAGATAATTTCACTTCATTTGTCATTCCCGTCGGTCTCGGCGCCCAGACGGGTGTAAACGGGAATCCACTGAAATACTTGTCCTCACGAAAGTGGGGAAAGAATTTTGGATTCCGCATCATCCGTCAGTAGCCGGAGTAAACAGTACTGAATGACAACAACAAATTATTTTGCATATCTCATTAAGAATTTATGTCTAACTCATCACATAGCTTTTAACCTGTGGAATCACAGGTCCGCCTAAATAATGGCGGATAAATCCTGCTATGTGACGTCTATTTTCGCAGCTCTGCTGCTATCACTAATAATATTCAGTAGCAGGAGCTACACAACCTGCGTTCCACAGCGTGAGATTTCCCGTCTTTGATGGGCTATGGAACGAGTAATCTATCCTCCAATTTAACTTAGATAAAAACTCCAAATTTATTTACCATGAATAAGCCAGCCCAATAGTAATTTCCCGTCCAAAGCTAACATTGCCGGGATTTTTGGTGTAAATGTTATGAATATGCTCTGTTTCTTCATAGACATACCCGGTTACCGGATCAGAAAGATCCGCATCATCATAGTAAGGAGAGCCAGTTTTAATATATGCAAATTCAATATTTTTTTTATTGAACAGGTTATTGATCGTACAATATAATTTAATCTTTTTTCGATTTGAAAACCGGAAATTCTTGGTGATCTTTAGATGAGCGACATCTGTGTAGGGTTTCCTGGCATCATTGGTTTCATAATTCAGATCACTGCGGTCTGTATATGGAGTTCCGGAAGCAAAATTATACAATAAGTTTATGCTGAAGTCATCAACCGGAACTCTAATCCTTGTAAACGGGATATAGAGTTCTTCTCCCTTTCTCACTTCCAGGGCTACATTTAATCCTATACTATGCCGTACATCCCAATCCAATGGGAACTCCCGCAGGCACTGCATATCCTGATTTTGATAATCTAAAATTCTGGCATCTGTTCCTTCCGCCCACCCCAGGGAATAGGAAAGCGATCCAACAATAAAGTTTGAGAGCATTTTCTGGATATTGACATCTACTCCTTTGGCTGTTCCGTAATTCTCCGAGATATATTGATACCATTTAATTGTGGGTTCATCGGGATCATAGATCTTATCAATGCTGATGTAATTGTAATTCTTTTTGTAATAAACTGTTATATCTGCCACGTAATCTTCATTGAATTGATGCTGCAGACCGACTTCACCGGCAATAGTAACCTGTGGGTCCAGTTCAGGATTGCTAATAATAACGTTCGTTGCTGGTTCTTCACCGGTAACTGCATCGAGCCAGGTTGCGTTTGCATATACATATTGCATTTGTGGAAGCTGGCTCTGGTAATTAAAGGAAAAATGAAGTACATCTTTCATAGAGATAGCGTGAGACACACCCAGCCGTGGAGAAACCATGAATTGAAGCCGTTTATCCCTGTCAAATTTTACCCATTCATATTTATTCAAATCACTTAAAATCTTGTATCTTTCTCCCAAATACCACATATCGAGCCGTAAGCCGGCGTTCACCACCAATCCTTCCCATTCCATTTTATCTTGAATATACCAGGCATATTGCCACGGATCCGCTTTAAAACCATAAGTTTCACCCGATGCTGCCAGCGTGGCGTTGTAGATATCATCCAGACCATAAAGATAATAATACTCTTCAGGATAAGGAAGATAAACACTATCCTGTGGTATTGCATTATCTTTCAGATACCTGTTATAACGATAGACATCGATGTTCCATGGTTTTGTGTGTTTGAATTTTTCTATATGATGCTTGATCACTTCCAAGCCAGTTTTCAGATCATGCACCGGAGTTATCTGCCAGTTAAAATCTGCCTTCACAGTATATGTCTCATTTTTATCATCGATGTTTTCATCATAGACAGAACCCGGCATAACGAATTCATCTATTGAGATATAATAATTCAGCCATGGAATATCGTATCTCCAATGTCCCAGAAAGATACTGTCACCGGCATATCCATCTTGGATCAGGTAGTCAATGCCAGAACATCCACCCGGAGGATTTTCGGCATAAAGATCAAAGCCATCGGGACTTTTTGTGAAATAGCTGTCCAAAGCCACTCCTCTTGGACCCTCTCTCACTTTTTTACGGTATAAACCTGCCTTGATATTGAGCAGCATATTCGGATTGATCAGGTTATCATAGGTTATTACAAACTGCTGTTGCGAACTCTCCTCTATTTTATAATGCTGCATTGCATAACGACATTCATGATCATACGGCTGCCAGGAATTATCATCTCCTCTCATTGCGAACGTCAGCTTTTGTAACGGTGAAATCTGGTACTTCAGTTTCAAGTTCATATTATAAAGGTTATACAGCCTGTCTCCCACATTAAAGTCCCATATATTTTCTCTGTCTTTATAGGGATCATAAAATTCATAATCATTCCAGATGATATCAAGATAACGCAGTTCTTCGACTCCATTTATACCAAAATCATTGATATATTTTGAATCATGCCAGTGAGCACTGCAATTGAAGAAGAATGTTAATCTCTGCTTCCAAAAAGGAAGAACCGGACCGGACAGGGCAAATTTAATCCTGTCGGAATTAAGATTTTGAGAAGATAAAACATGATCGGAATTTATTTCAAATTTACCGGAGTATTCATCCCCGCCTTCTTTGGTAATAATATTTATAATACCGGATTGAGCATTTCCGTATTCAGCAGGGAAGCCACCGGTCATTACTTTCATTTCCTTGATGGCATCAGTATCTATTGTCAGGGCTGCTTCTCCATCCACGATATCATTTATCGAGATACCATCGACCAGGAACACAACCTCATTTACCTTACCGCCACGAATATGAAGTTGACCATCCGCAACAATAGCTCCTGCCTGAATGGCTATCAGGTCTTCAATATCTTGAACAGCTACATCTTCGATGGTTGCTTCAGATATTATATTACCGGAGTAAGTTTTCAGCCTGTCCACCATCTTTATCTTTGCTTCCGTAACTTGTAATCCTTCTATTTCGGTAGCAGATTTTGAAAGAATAATATTCAACGTGGTGGTTTCATCAGATACGATCTTTACTTTTTTCACTTTAAGTTTGGAATATGATATCTGTGAACAATAAACTTCATATACTCCCGGAGGGATATTGCGTAAAATATATTTTCCATTCTCGTCAGCTTGAACACCATGCTGAAGTTCTTCTATAAAGATATTTGCATAAGCAACCGGCTTCCTGTCTTCATCGGTGATCTTTCCAGCAAGTTTTCCTGTAGTCCCGGCAGAAAGCTGACTTACAAGCAATACAAAAATAACAATAAAACATTTCTTCACAAGCTACAATCCTTTATTCATAAATTACATAACTTCAGCTTCTTTTGACAGAGTGAATATCTTATATTCAGTAGCAGGAGCTACACAACCTGCGTTCCACAGCGTGAGATTTCCCATCTTTGATGGGCTATGGAACGAGAAGTGAAATATATTTCGCCAAGTCTCAAGACCCAGTATGCTTAATTGTTTCGTATTTATTATTTTTATCATCTTTCCACCTTTTTCAATTTTAATCTTTATTTTGGGAGTGGTTTGTCAACTGAAAAATAGTGTTAAATCCTTATATTTTTATACTATTAAATTTGATACTTTTTACGAGTTCGTCAATATTTACTGCATAATTTTTATTTGTTCTACTTTGAAAATCACCAATTAAAATAGAGTAATTGAATAAATAGGAAGGATGCGTCCGTCAGGTGCCGGACGCACTTTCTTATGCTTAATTACTCGGGTATGGTGATACCTCAAAGTAGGGCGTAATTGAAAGTTGCGTCCTTTTTTGTTTTCATGCAAGGGCTACCTGTTATATTTTTATGACATATATTTCTGATTTGTAATGTTTTTATGACAAAATTCCGTCTTAAAAATATATGAAAATTACTAAAAATTATTATTCTCCGTCAGGGAATGGTCTCTGACGGCTCCTTATATTTGCAAAAAAAATATGAAGTTTTCATCTCAAAACAAGGTCATAATAGACTTTTACATAATTTCTAAATATGCCTACTAGAAAAATTGAAATAATTATTGACAGAAAAAAAATATTTTATGAAGGCTACTTAAAAATTTGGCACATAAATTGCATATATTATTGTGTTATTTAAATTTAAGAAAAAAGGAAAAACTATGACTTAGCTAACCTAAAGAATTTAATTTTCGCAAACTTTTTACTGGTTCTGCACTGAAAATACCCAATTCTATAAGCAATCAGAACAAGTAGGAAGGATGCGTCCGTCAGGTGCCGGACGCGCTTTCTTATGTCTTGATTGTTGGGTATGGGTATACCTCAGTGCAGGGCGTAATTGAAAGTTGCGTCCTTTTTTTATTTGAAAAGTTAAAAGCTAAAAGAAAAAAAGAATTAAGGGAGGAAAAAATGGGAACACAACAGGTGTTACTCATAGTATTGAGTGTAATTATCATAGGTATAGCAGTAGCTGTTGGTATTACCATGTTTGGTACCCAATCTTCAAGTTCAAATCGGGAGGCACTTAAGGCTGACTTGATGAGCTTTGCTGCACAAGCAATAGCATTTTGGAAAACACCAGCTGGTATGGCTGGTGGAGGTAATGGTAATCCCGGTTTTGGAGCAAATATAACTGAGGCACGGAGAACTGTTTGCAGATGGATAGGATTGGGGCAAGATGGTAAGTTTGAAAATGAGAATGGACTCTATTTTTATTACTATTATCATGGTAGCGATATATTTATAATTAGGAGTTGGGGAAATGTAAAAGGACAAAACCCAAGTTATTCACATTGGGTGACCCCACCAGACAGACGTGGGAATATCTCGTGTGTTTTGACAGTTGTACCAAATTCTAACCCCCCATTTAGTATTATCACTGAAAATTAGTTAAATTATTATTGGTCAGGTGCAAGGGCTGCCTGTCATATTTTTATGACATAATTTATCCAAAATGTAAAAAATATATGTCAAAATCCATATGCAAAAACTCGAGTCGAGCTTCTTTCAAGCCCGACTCGGGTTTTATACTTCTGCAGCTCTGCTGCTATCACTAATAGTATTTAGTAGCAGGAGCTACACAACCTGCGTTCCACAGCGTGAGCTATGGAACGAGAAAAACAGGAAAAGAAATATAAGTTTTTTTTCATTTTGCTACTCCTGGTTACTATTATCTTCAACTTCACGTAAAAGCTCTTTCGCAATTTCTTCATCTTCTTTGCTTACAAAGAATTCAGCATTCCCGATTCCTGCTTTGGAAGTAAATTGCATTCGACCACCAAAGAGCCCCTGCATGTGTTCACCTTTAACGAAATACTTGATTTTTGCATCATCCAGAATTGATTTTATAATAGCAGTTAAAGCTGGATTTGGCGATTCAAATACTTTTACGAATTCTATGAATTCTTCAGAAGGAAGTTTCTTTATTAAAGGAACTTTGCACTCCGGGCATTCGGTAACACCTTTGATATATTCAGCTTTGCATTTAGGACAGAACATTTTAACCCCCGATAAGAGGTGATACTTCCCTTGCTGCATTGAATTTGAATTTTTTATTATTAAAAAGGTCAAGGCATGATTCAACAACCTTTGAGTCATACAATATATCTTTATTCTGTTTTATCTCCCCTAAAGCTCTTTTTAAACTGAATGCAGCTCTGTAAGGTCTATGGGAAGCCATAGCTTCCACAACGTCGGCAACAGCAAGAATCCGGGCTTCAAGCATAATTTCATTACTTTCCAGCCTGTTTGGATATCCAGAACCATTCAATCTTTCGTGGTGTTGAAGAACTATTTCTGCAACAGGCCAGGGAAAATCGATTGGCTTTAATATGTCATAACCTGTTTGTGGGTGAGTTCTAATCAGAGCCAGTTCTGCATTGGTTAACCTTCTGGGCATACTTAATATTTCTGCAGGGACAGATATCTTTCCAAGATCATGTATCACACCGACCATATAAATTCCTTCAACAATGTTCTCGTCAAGACCCATATTACTTGCAATTGCCTTGGCTAATGAAGCGACTCTTCTCTGATGACCAGCAGTGTAAGGGTCCCTGGTCTCAATGATCTTTTCTGTTGCATGAATTATTCCTTCCAAAGTTTTTTTCAATCTTTTCATAGTTTGATAAAGTTTTTTATCTGCCTGCTTATGTTCTGTTATATCCTCGCCAATACCCAGAATTCCGATAACATTACCTTTTTCATCAAGTCTGGGTGTGAGAGTCATTTTGCTCCATAGCTGACGTCCGCTTTTAGTTACCTGTCGGAGTTCACAAACAGATCCTTTTTTTGTTTTAATAATGTGTTTTCGAATCTGGTTGGCTCTTTTAATTGTATTTTTTCCAGAATAGATTATATCAATTTTGTGTCGACCTACTATTTCCGAGGATTTATATTCGAATATATTTTCTGCTCCTGGATTCCAGTATAATATATTTTGTTCAAGATCAGTGGAAATAATTGAAATAGAGGAGGAACTTTCCAATATATTGCGAAGGAATTTATTAGTTTTTTCCAGAGCTTTTTTTGTTTTTTCATACTCGGTATTTATTTTTTTCAGCTGGGTTACATTGTCTTCTGATTTTTGAATAGGTTTCTTCATTATTATATCCCTTATTTTTTATTATTGAATTTCGACTCTATTTCTACCAGCACGCTTTGCTTTGTAAAGAACTTTATCAGCAGCTTTTAGTACTTTTTCTGGTTTTGTTAGGTTTTTATTGTATTCAGCAATACCGATGCTAACTGTTAATTTAGCCTGTTTCTGACCTTTGAATGTTGCTTTTCCCCGGTTTTCCGGACTGCTTTTAAGACGTTCTTTACTTCGTACTATGAAAGGAGTGGATGCAATAATTTGGCGGTATTCTTCCAAATATGGTTTTACTTCCTCTGCACTTTTACCGGGAAAGATAGCTGTGAATTCCTCTCCACCGTATCGGAATGTTTTCGCACCACCAGAGATCTCGCTTAATTTTGTAGCGATCATTTTTAGAACCTGATCACCGGTTTTATGACCATAAATATCATTAAACTTTTTAAAATGGTCGATGTCGATCATAGCAATGGTGTAATGTTTTCCTAGATTCATCATAGTTTCATCCAGACTCCTGCGTCCCGGAAGTCCTGTAAGTTCATCTATATAGGCAAGGGAAAATGAAGATTCGATTGTTGAAATTATTAAAATCAATCCTGCAACTGAGAAATAGATCATTAACGAAGGTCTGGGAAAACTTGAGATAATTCCCATGAATGCGGGGAATAACACACTTAAATATCCTGCTTGAAGTACATCCCTATTCTTGATATAAGTCAAAAATAGTAATAAAAAAGTACCTGTAAAAGCAATCAGGGAAGATATCGAAACACACTTGAGAAAAGAATTTTTAGTAAGAAATACATGCAAGGTACTGGTAATCCCTAAGAGATTTTTTGAGAATGCAGGAAATTCCTTAGTAAGGTCAAAAATCAATTTTGATTCGGGTTTATCGATGATGTAACATAAAATATAAAATATTACCAACTCAGTTAAAATTA
>DAOVQH010000113.1 GCA_030628755.1 Candidatus Cloacimonadota bacterium
AGGACCAGCGCTATTTTACCATTTTTGGAGACGATTTGCCCGGCATAGTCATCATCGGATAAGACTCTATTTCTTAAATTCTGTAGTTCTGATTCGTTGGTTGGAATTTTCTCAATAATTTCCAGCACTTCAATTCCGCCTTCGACTCCTTTAATCTCTTCAACATTAGTGATGCTCCAAACAGAATTGACCCCTTTCACTCTCTCTAAGTCATTGGTCAACTGTTCTATTTCCTGCAATGCACCGACGCTGAAAACTTCATCCATATCCAGAATAACCATTGCAAACTCGGCGCCGCCAAAGGTTTCATCTACCTCATCAAAGGCTGTCACCACAGGGTCGCCTTCGGGAAGCATGCTTCTATCATCGGTTTCTACATTTAATTTCGGAAGACCAAAGTAAAAGAAGACTGTCAGCAGAACGATAATTATAATTGTAGTCTTTGGGAATTTGAAGACTATATTTGCGAGTTTTTCGAGCATAATTTTTTTCATCTTCCAGTTTTGATGTCAAAAATAAGGATGGAATGAGGAAAAATCAATGGAAATAGGGTGAGTGGGAGAAATTTCAGGTTGAATGGAATGGCATTAATTTGAAGTGGAAAATATTATAGAAATAAAAAAAGTTCCTTCAGACATTTTGTTGTCAAAGGAACATAAATAGATTGGTTTTAAAACTTTGCTTTACTCTATTTTATACGATATAGCAACTCCATTGCTTTTTTCTCTTTTTCTGATAGATCCATTAGAATTTCAGACGCTTGATTTATAAATTCAATATCTTTTGTTTTACCTGCTTTATCAAATAGATTTGAAACTTTTGTCCATTGCTTCGCAATTTCGGAAAACATTTTGTAGGCTTGATTTAATTGCTCTATTTGCAGTAAATCATAACTTTCTTTTAAAAAGTCTCTGTAAAGATTTCGGAAAAGAGCTCCGCCTGTTCCGGCTTTTTCCATTAACATCGCTGTTGTTGTAAAATCTCTTTCAATATCTTTACTGTTTTTGAACCATTTTTTTATTTCAACACTTGTTTTTAATATACCTTTGTATCCGATGTTTTTTATTGGTGGATTTAAATAATCTTTTGTATTATTCTTTATTGCTGTAATAATGGATTTTTCTATGTTGTAGCTTTTTTCTGTTTTCCGAATGGTGTAACTTAGATTTTTTGAAGACATAGGCCCTTTTTCATTTCTTGCCAATTCAAGATTCTTCAATGATGTTTTTACTTTTCCACCTTGTTGCCAGGTGTCTATCAAATATGCAAATTCATCATCATATCCATACATTGCAACATAATGAGCTGCAAAGTGAATTTTATTCATAAAATATTCCAAATGATAACAATCTAATTTTAAACCGACGGCAACTCCTTTATCAATATTGTTTTTTACACTTTCCCACGCTTTCTTTTTGGAAGATGTTTCTGACACTTCTAATTTTAAATTAAGATTTCGACAAATATTTTCAGTTAAAGCGTCTGGTTTTATTCTTCCACCAATAAATGGGAAATCCATTATTCTCATATTCCAAAAAATAAAACCTAAACCTTCTCCTAATCCAAAAAGCATTGGTTCGGAAAGTACAATTCCAATTTGATTTAATAAACTTCCGGTTGTTGTGGTTTCACAATGCTGTCCGTTAAATTGTCTGAAATTTTTTATTATCATAGAGTTTTCTCCTTTTTATACAGCTTGTTTAACAAAAAATTCAACTTCTTTATCTTTAATATCAGCCAAGGATCTAATCTTCAAATGACGACGGAATTTTCCAGTGCCTTCTAATAATTTCTTTGGGTCGTTCATTGAAAACCCATTGATAAATTCAAAAGAGATATGATTTTTTCTCAAAAAAAGACCACCAAAATCGTCTTCAAGAGAAAACATAATACCGCCATACATCATTCTTTCATCTGTTTTTGGGTAATTGCTAAATACAATTTCACGCAATATTTGCAGCATATTAAATTTTTCATCATCAACCCTCATAATTTCATCAAGAAATTCTTGAACCTTCTCGTTTTTAGATTTTTTCATAGTTATTTCCTTTCAATTTTCTTTTTTATTCAATCGCATTAATTCGTTAGACTAACTTTCTGTAAATGGATATTATGTTTATTTTTTATCTTTTCTGTAACAATTCTTAATTTCTTAAGATATTCTACGGAAGTTAAATTCCTATCTTCAAGACGGCATTTTTCTTTCCATTCACGAACTTCTAAAACATTGAATATTGATTATTGAACATTGAATATTACTCCGAAACTCGAAGCTGGGAGCATCCAATTCAACTAATTCCACCAATTTAACCAATTCAACCATTGCGAAGGTAACACACCCCACGGCTAAAGCCGTACCCCCCTCAAGAGGGGATTTTTCGCAAGGTTTTTATCCTCCCATCCACTTCTTGAACAAACTTACTTTCCTTTTGCTCACAATCACATCTTCCGTAAATTCAGGTTTCAAATCTAAAAGAAGTCTGCTGCTGAAAAAGGGATGGATTTTTTTTATTGCTTTTTGAGAAACTATCATTTGTCGGTTAATCCTAAAAAACATTTCCGGATTCACTAATTTTTCAATCTCATCAAGATTATAATCAAGAGCAAACCGTTCTTTATCGTTTGTCATCAGATAACAAAGCTGATTTTTGATAAAGAAATAAGCAACCTTTTCAATATCAATAGATTGCATTACCGAACCTGTTTTCACGAGTAATCTGGTTTGAAATTTATCTTTTTTAAAATTTATCTGATTTAGAAGAAGTTCAATATTTTTTCTGGCTTCACTTGAATATTTATCTTTAATTTTATAAAATTTTTCAATACTATTCTTCAAATCTTTCTGGTTAATTGGTTTTAAAAGATAATCTATACTATTTACTTTAAAAGCCTGAATAGCATATTCATCATAAGCTGTAGTGAAAATAATCGCACATTCCACCTGAATTTTTTCAAATATCTCTAAACTGATCCCATCAGATAATTGAATATCCACAAGCATTAAATCCGGCCCATCGTTTTTTTGCAACCATTTAATTGATTTTTCAACAGTTTCAATTATTGCTAATATTTCTATTGATGGGTCAATCTTTTGTAGGATATTCTTTAATCTATCAGAAGCATAAAATTCATCTTCAATTATTAATACTTTCATTGTTTTCTCCAATCTGAAAAACTTTTGCAACTTTAGCAGATGCAGGATGATTTAAGTTTTCTAACCCACTGAAATATTTCAAATCAGCTCATAATACTTCATTTCTCTTATGATTTCATCTTCATCAAGTTGTGTATCACCTTGGTAGAACATACCGGACCATCCGGCAATTTTCTTACGTCGAGTATCTCCTTGAAGTCCGAAATATATATCTGCTCCGGGTTGCATGAAATCTACTACTTCAAGACCTGTTGGAATATTAAGACCTGCGGTTTTCAGGTTGATATTCATTCCTTCACTGAAAGTAATGCATCTATCACAAATTCCACCGAAATAAAATTCCGGATCACGGGGAAAACCTCTTTCTACAAACCAATCAGTGTTGTCCTTTAGAGATTGAGCGATACTGCTATCGATTGTAATCCATCCCAAAGAGGAAATAAATACTTCTGCCCAAGCGTGAAATCCTGCCTGCTCCTCTATTGCTAAACCACCCATAATAACTCTTGCAGGAATATTCAAACAACGGCATAAACTTACGAATAACCAAGCGAATGAGCCGCAATTGCCATCCATTTGAACCAACGCATTCATAGCACCGGGACTTCCCAAAACACGACCTTGCTGTTTCATATTTGAAATTTGCCATTTGAAAATTGCTCGTGCTTTTTCCAGATCAGATTTATGAGTATTTGTTATTAAATCTGCTGTTTTTCTAATCTTATCATTCTGCTCAAGGAAGCGCTCTTGTTTTGTATAGAATTTCCGCTGAACCGATGATAAAAAGTGATTTTTTTGAGATATTTCGATGTCTTTAAAATTTATTGTATCGAGTTCCATATCCCATTCAAATTCCACATTACCAGTTTGCTGCCAGAGAGCGATTTTGTTGAATTGATATTTGTCTTGAACAATATTGTCGGGTTCTACTGATATGAAACGAAAATTCTTAACCTTTTGATGACCTCTACTGTAAGGAAGAGCAACGATAACATTACCCGGTCGTTTCTTTGTATTCCACAGAACAAATTTTACTTTTAATTTACGCATATTTTATCCTATTTTTTTAGCCGCGAAGGGCGCGAAGATTCACTAAATTTTAACATTATGATGGTTTGCTGAAGTCCATCGAAAAGATGATGAACTCCAGTCTTTAATTTTCTTTTTTCCTTCATCATTGGATATTCCGTGCCTGCCCCGTGTAATCTTCTTTATCTTTTCATTAAACTGGGGTTCGATATTGGATATTCAGTTTTTTTTGCAATATCACGGATATTGCACTCCAAATTTTAACATTTCTTTTATCAACGGAATCCTAACCTGAAAAATATCTTCATCAGAGATAATCTCAACTTTTCTATCAGTAAAAAATTGGTAACGGCTTTTCAAATTCAACAATCCAATTCCATTTGATTTTTCAAGAATTCTCTTTCTCTGGAAATTATTTTCTACATTCAAGTACTCATCTTCATCAACTGAAATACTGATATTTAAAGGTTTTTCTAAAGAAATGATATTATGTTTAACTGCATTTTCTATAAGCAATTGCAGGCTTAAAGGCGGTATAAAATATTTCATCCATTTTTCTGAAATTGTTGTTTTCACTATTAAATTCTTCCCAAATCGTTTTGAAAGAAGAAACAGGTAGGAATCGATAAAATCGAGTTCATCTTTTAATTCTATCAGTTCCCGATTTTGTGTTTGTAGAATGTAACGATACACATTTGATAATTCTTCAACGAAATCGATTGCCAGATTTTGATCTTTTTCAATTAGAGAGATCAGAGTTCCGAAAGTATTGAAAAGAAAATGTGGGTCTATCTGATTTTTCAAAGATTCTAATTGCGATAATAAATTCTTCTGTTCCAATTCTAATATCTCAATTTTATTCTTTTGTAGTTCTCTGTTAATTTTTCTGTAATGTTCCAACAGAAAATATCCAAAAGCTACTACAAGCCAGATTATACCAATTTCAAAGGGAAGTGTCATTAAGGGAAGCTCACCAAAATCTTTAAATGAGACAAAGATGAGCAAAAGGAAGAAGATAAAAGTAAATCGAATAACTCTCTTATTTGATTTGCTGCTTTCAATATATTTTCTTGTTCTGAAAACAATAAACAAAATTATGATAAAACTTACAAATAAATATAAGTGGAAGATAAAACCAAGTGAAAGCCATAAATATGGACTTATTACTCCAACGAGAAGGAATATTAAAAATACCCCTAGCAGACAATTGATCATTGTTTTCCTACAGGGGCAAAATATCTGCTTTATCAACAATATCATACTTACCGACAGGACATTTATGGCAATTGCCATTATATATAATTGTTCTAAAGGAGAAATATTGATTAAAGGCATTATTATTGAATGTAATAAATAAATTATCCCTGCACTGATAGCAAAAAGAGAAAAAGTAAGAAATGGATATTCTCTCTTTTTTATTTTGTATAGAAACAAAAAGATTGAAATAAATCCGATAATAACTAACAACGAACCAATTAGGAAAATAATCATTTTAATCCGACTGATATGCATAATCTCATGTTTTGCAATCTTCTCCAAATCATTTTGTGAACCAAAATAAATTTCGTCAAACTGCTTAAAAATAATTGGCACCTCAAAGAAAACCCTGATCAAAACATATTTACTATCCATTTCCTCTAATGGGATAATATGACATCTGTAAGATTGATACTCAATTTCTGAATTAAATTCTTTTATTTCAGGTTTATATTGATATATCTTCTTTTGAGAGAAATAAACCTCAAACTCATTTACATCAGCTTCAAGGTAAATAGCAGGATTATTGAATTTTTTAGCTGGAAGTTCTATCTTCAGCCACATAATTTTCTGTTGAAGCATCTCAAATAATTGAAAAAATCTTGAATATTTTACCCAGGTTAACGAATCATCCTTTTCAGGCAGATAGTCTAAATTTCCGTTATTATCTATTGGTAAATCTCCTGAATGACATGTTATGTCTTTATCATGTAAGAAAGATACTGAGAGATGTGAAATATTGATGTGTATTGCATGTAAAGATAAATTGATTAAAATAAATAAGAATAGTAGAAGGTATTCTTTTTTCATAATTATTTTCCTGCTCTTTCAAAACCTTATTCTCAAAAAAATAATATTTAGTAAAGAATTATATTTTGAACGGGGAGAATAAGAGATTAAATGGTTAAATAGAATGTTTTAATGAAGAGATTAATTTTAATGCCATAATTCTTATTGACTCTTCATATTTATAATTTCATATCTTCTTTCCCAATTTCTTGATTGACTATTCAATTAGATATCAAATAATAAATACTTTCGCACTCACACCAAGATTTTGGTTTGTTTGTCTATTTGACGATACCCAAATTTTCCCATTCAAGATCTAAAATCATATCACTATATGAAAAACTAATTAAATCTTTAGGGTGAATCTCAAATATTTTCAGGTATTCTTCACATTGGCTTAGAAGCTTATCTCGTCCAATTGTTCCTGTTGTATCTATTGCTTCGATTTCAATAAAAGAACCGAGTCTATCAACAGCATCTATATGGAACTTAATATTATCTATAAAGTAAATTTCTCTCTTCTTCTTTACAACAACAAGAATTCCTAAAGAATTAGTTAGAATTTCTTTCAATGTTGAATTGCTTGTAGGATAATAGATGGTTATAATTGATTCCTTAGGACCAACTTTGTCTTCACGATTGTAATAAATGAGGTTATGCTCAATATTTCCTTCACGGAGTTTTAACCTTCCATTTGGACAATTGAAATATGTATCAACTTGGTGGTCAATACCTTTGAAGATTGCGTTTCTTTCTTTCAGAATCTTCCTAATAATATCTATTTGCTTAAAACGAGATTTGATTTCTATGTTTTGATGGCTCATACTTTATTCTCCTGTAAGGGAAATTTCGGATAATGCCTTGTGTGTTTCCATTTTGGAGTATATCTACTGTATAGGATATATATATCTTAGAATAAATTTTAAATCTCAGTTAGCAGAGAAAAAGTCAAGGAAAATTCCGTTGTCGTTTATATATCCCTTTTTCTGCATTCTTCCTTAGCCCTTTTCGGGAGCGATAATTCCAAATAAATTCTTCTCGTAATTTTTTCTTTCTCCAAGATACATTCTCAAAGAGGGTTCAATGTAGTTAAATCCATTTCTCAAAAGCATCTGAATTGCATCACAATTTGTTTCTGGAACTCCTATGGTCAATATCTTTTTTGAATATTTTGTCATAATGGAACAGAGGAGCACCTCAGCAGCCTTCTGACTTTCTGCAATCAATGGACCAATCGTGAAATGTTCCTCTACACGGGACCTTACAATCGCATAGGCTGATATTCTTTTATTTTTTATAATATAGACTGAGTTCCTGAATTCTTCAAGAAGTTTCTTTGTTACTCTATCACGAGAGAGCCCTATCTTTTCCCTGTCAAAACTGACTATTTCATTAGCCATTTTGGGGTCATAAGGTAATG
>DAOVQH010000260.1 GCA_030628755.1 Candidatus Cloacimonadota bacterium
ATCCATTAAGTTGGTTCAACCCTCTCATCAGTTGGTTCATCCGTCAACTCTTCAGTTGGTTCAATCGTCCCGATTGAATCATCCTGTTAATAATAACACCGTCCCGGTGTTGGATGATAAAAAGGTTTTCTACTCCAATCTGCTGGCAGTTTTAAGCGGAATTTCTCTCTGGGGATTTTTCGGTGAGTTTCTGGAAAATACTGATCTTTTTATCAAAGATGCAACCATAGAAATTGCACATTGGAATTTTCTGCCCATCCTGGTTTTAATAATTTTTCTGTTCCTGAACTTAAAAAAGTATTTACCTGTTCCTGTTCAATTTTCATTATCCAGTTTTCTGCTCATCTGGTCGATGCATTATATTATGATCTTTCAATATGAAGTGCTTTCCCGAACGCATTTCACAACTTATATAATGTGTGGGGTTTTCGGAATTTTAACTGGTCTTTCTATTTATAAAGCAAGGAAAAGTAAACAAATCAACTCTATTATGTTCTGGTCGTATTTTGGTTTGTTAACAGCCTGGAGTGTTCTGGAATATATCTGGGGTTGGAAATTGATCCCGGGTCCGTATGCAATTTAAAAAGGAAAAGGATGAATATCCAATATCGAACACGGAATATCCAATGTTGAAGGAAAAAAGAGAAACCACAGAGCACACAGAGAGCACAGAGAAAAGACGAAAATTCCAATGTTAAAGTCAGTGAAAGTCAGTGGCAAAAAAGTTCGTATTGTTAGTTTTGTTCGTTGCTGAAAAAGAAAAAAATGAATACCCGATATCGAACAAGGAATGATGAATAATGAAAGAAAAAAGTCAGTGTTAAGTCTGTGTAAGTCTGCGGCTAATTAAAAGGAAATAACAATGAAAAAAAGGATTTACGATGAGTAATTAGTATCACATATTTTTTTATTTAGCTTTTGAGAATGCGTCTCAATATCAAATAACAAGGAGGAAAAAATGAAGAAAACATTCATGATAATAATAATGCTCATGACTATTTCCCATGTCGTGAAATTGCAGGCAAAAGAGCTTTCCGGTCGTGATATTATGGTGCTGGTAGATGAGCGTGATGACGGAAATGACCGCAGAGTTGAAATGGAAATGATCCTGATCAATAAACGCGGCAGAAAAAGAATTCGGCAGATTCTCAGTTACAAAAAAGATTACGGCAAAGATTCCAAAAGCGTGATGATCTTTCAAAAACCTGCTGATGTGAAAGGAACCGGATTTCTTTCGTGGGAATATGATGATGACAACAAAGATGATGACCGTTGGCTTTATATGCCGGCACTGAAAAAAGTTCGCAGGATCAGCGGTTCTTCCGGGAATGATTATTTCATGGGTTCCGATTTTACTTATGACGATATGGGCGGCAGAAATCCGGACGAAGATACTCATACTCTATTACGGGAAGAAAATTTGAATGAACAACTTTGCTGGGTGATCGAATCGATTCCCAAAGAAAAAGACAATATGTATGCGAAGAAAATTGTTTGGATTCGACAAGATGTGAAGATGGCTGTAAAAATAGAGTATTACGATAAACTTGGTTTGATGAAAACACTTACTATCAGTAATATCAAGCAGGTTGATGGTATTTGGGCAGCTCATGAAATGTTTATGGATAATAAAGCGGAGAAACATCAGACTTCTCTCAAATTTAATAAAATAAGCTACAATCAGGATTTGGAAGATAATATGTTCACCGTTTCTGCAATCGAGCGAGGTAGGCTGAAATGAAAACTTTATTCCTGATGATCGGAAGCAATATCACGGATATTGCACTCCAAACTTACACTCCAAATTTTCGGAGCAGATTGAAATGAAAAAAATATTCCTGATAATCGGTTTGCTCGGGACATCGTTATATTTGTCCGCTTCCGATTTGGAATTTAATGGATTTATTGATACCTATCATGCCGTGCGTTTGAAAGGACAGCACGAATTCAATGCATCCCGCACTCGTTTTCGGGGAGAGATCTTTTATCAGATCGAAGACGCTTCCTTCTTCAGCTCTTTCAACGCAACAAGCAACAATATTTTGGAAGATGAAACCGGAATAGAACTGCGGGAAGCATTTATGGAATATGTCGCTTCTAAATGGGATATTCGAGTAGGACGACAGATAATTACATGGGGAAAGGCAGACGGAATGCAGATCACAGATATTATTTGTCCGGGAGATTACACCGAATTTATTACCCGAGATTTTGATGATATTCGAATTCCTATAGAATCTGTAAAATTTCGCTGGTTACCGGGATTTGCCGATTTTGAAATGATCTGGCTGCCTTTTTTCAAAGCTTCCGTTCTTCCTTCCGGCAATAATCCGTGGAAAATATCGCAAGAATTTGATTCCGATAATGAGATAGTTTTCAAGCAGACAATTGAACCGGAAAATAAATTAGAAAACAGTGAAATTGCCGGAAAAATTTCTTTATATCTTTCAGGAATCGACTTTGCCTTTTCCGGTTTTTATACCTGGGATGATCTTCCGGCTATTCACGAACAAACCACAAATGATACAACTTATCTGCAACCGGAACATCATCGGCTGAACTATTTCGGTATGGAAATGAATAAGCCAATCGGTGATTTTGTAGTCCGTTCCGAAATTGCTTTTTATCAGAATAAATTCTTCAGAAATCTTTCTGCCGATGATAAAACAGATAAAAAAGATCTGCTGAAAGCAGTGTTGGGTTTGGATTGGTATCCGGGTAATGACTGGAATTTCAGTTTCCAATTTGCCAATGATCTGATCCTGAAATACGATGAGAATTTGGAAACAGATGAAAATATTTCTGTAGCAACATTGAATATTTCCAAAAAGATTTTGCGTCAAACTTTAGGATTTTCCAATATGCTTTATTTTGGTTTCAATGAGAAAGACATTTATGATCAGATCGCGATAGATTATGCGGTGACCGATGAATTACATCTTTTTTGCGGTGTGGATATTTTTGCTGGTGATGAAGGTTATTTTGGAAATTATGAGGATAATACTCAAATGTGGTTTAAGGTAAAATATGGTTTTTAAATATGGAGTAAAACAACCGTGTTGTTTTGGAGTAAAGTAACCGTGTTACTTTTTGAATCGCTTGCGATTCATCATCAGGAAGCGACTTCGTCACTTTGCATTAACACGGTTAATGCACTCCAAAAAGACTCCAAAAAAAGGAGATTAAAATGGGTTTAAATTTACACAAAATTAATCAAAGATTCGCCAAAATAGGCGAAAGAATTGTTAAAATGCGCTGGCTGAATATTGCGCTTTTTCTATTGGTTATGGTAGTTTCGTTTGCAGGATTAAAGAAGATCAAAACCGATACCTCAAATGACAGTTGGTTTTTGGAAAATGATCCGGCCCTGATAGCTCAAGAAGAATTTGAAGATATTTTCGGAAATACCGATTATGCCGCTGTTCTGGTGGAAGCTGATGATATTTTCCAACCGGAAATATTAAGCAAAATCCGAGAATTGAGTAATGAAATGGAATATTATATTCCTCTCGCAGACGAAGTTCTCTCGCTAACACATTTTGAATTCAGTCTCGGAACAGAATACGGTATGGAGATTATCGACCTGATTCCTGCTGAAATTCCCACCAATAAAACAGAATTGGAGAAACTGCGTCAACTCGCTCTTTCCAAAAAAAATCTGGTGGGAAAGCTTCTCTCCAAAGAATGCGATCAAACCTGGATTATGCTTCGTCTGAAAGCATTCCCTGATAATTGGGAAACAGATAAAGAATATTTACAGTTTATTCAAAGAACGGCAGAAGAATTTCCTCAATTTTTTGAGGGATTCGATACTTCTAAAGCACAATCACCTGAAATTATCGTCGGTCATGTTTTCCAACAAATTGCGGATCAGGAAAAATATCAGATTTTGAATCCGAAAACAGCCGGTATGCCGATAATCAATTATGAAAAGCGGATGTGGTTTGGAAAGGAAACACCG
>DAOVQH010000241.1 GCA_030628755.1 Candidatus Cloacimonadota bacterium
AAACCCTTCATGAGAATGTCGCCTTTACCTTCATTGATAAGAGCAACAGCTTTTCTCCCGGCAGCCATTTCGTTTGGTTCATGTATTATTTGAGAATTTAAAACGCCAATATGGTGTTCTTTGCAGATTCTTTTTATTTCATTCTTATCTCCTACAAGAATAGCGCTGGTAAGTCCCATTTTATAAGCTTCTTGAGCTGCAAGAATTGAGTTTTCATCTTGTGCATAAGCAATAATCAATTTTTTTTTTGGTCCTTGCTTGGCTATTTCAATAAGCTGGTCGAGATGTTTTAATACCATTGTCCCTCCGATTTTGTATATTTTACTTTAGCAAAATTCCTTTACTGAACTCAAATGTCAAGCAAATAACATAAATTGATTTTTTATGTTTCAGAGAGAATTTAATCAATCAGGAAAAAGCGAAATAATATTGTATAATCCAGAGGGTAAGAGTGAGGGGAATAATTGAATTATTTATATTTAGTACTCACGTGAAGTGGAATCGTAAGATTCAGACGAAACAAACCACGAGACTGACCGCAGGCACTTTTGTTATACCCAATCCAAATAATTAGTTTTCAATTACATTCTTCTTATAGTTTCTAAATCAATGAAGTTTAAAATACTTAGGAAATATAAAAGTTTCTTCTGATTTCTATTATCGAGGTTATACATACTAAAATTTTTAATCATACTTGAATTTCCAGCATAATGTGCTCGCCAAACACTTAATAACATTGTTTCACCTGATGATAACTCATATTTATCTTCTGTTCGAGTCATACATATAATCCTATCATTTTTCTTATCTAATTGCCAATAGTCATCAAATTTCATCACTGGTGATTTAAACATATAATTCCATAAATCTTCAAGAACTTTTAGACGCGTGAAGTCTTTATATTTTTGTTTTAACTTATCAATGATTAAATTGATCATTTTTGATAAATAATCTAAACAACCATCAATGTAATCACTATCTATTTTAAGAGTCTCTCCCAATTTTCCTCTTTTAATAGATCCTGTTTTTTCTAAATATTTATAGTTAATTATTAAATTATTATGAATCAAAATATTACGCGTTTCTTTGAATTCAATAAGTTTATCTAATAATAAGTCCGTATCATCTACATTTATTGAAAATATTGAGAAAATATTTTTCATATAGTTTTGTATACTTGAATAATTTAAGGCATCAATTTTTTTTTCGATTTCTAATTCAATTAAATCAGTGTTAAAAATATCCTCCTTTGAAAAACTCAAATTACTTTTCATAAAACTTTGGTCGATATTACTAAAATTTAATGTTCTAAAATCTAATTTTTGCGGAAAACATTTTAGATAATACGATAAAGTGTCACTTAATGAATACTCAAAATATGCCAAGCACATAGTAAATAATCCATTAAGTATTACTGGATCACTATTTTTAGTTTTTGTTCGAATTACTTCTAAGTTATTCTTTGCGTTACTTAGCGGTTCTATCAATTTCGAAATAACTAATAAATTTAAATTTTTCATAATTCTCCTTATTGACTTACTAATTTATTCATTGAATTGGGTATAATGTGTTGTGTGCGCCACGATTCTTCCTGCTTTTCTTCTTGCTGATTGTGGGCACGTTTGTTATACACCATCATCTCAAACTTTACTTCAATAGCAACATACGTTTTACAGAATCTTGAGTACCAGCTTTGATTTTATAGAAATATATCCCAGAACTTACATGATTACCGTTTTGATCGCAACCAGACCAACAGATTGAGTGCTTCCCTTTTTGCATATGTTCATTGATTAGAGTTGTAACCTTTTGTCCTTTGATATTGAAAATTGAAAGTTCAACTTTTAAGTCATTTTGAATTGAGAATTTAATTGTGGTGGATGGGTTAAATGGATTGGGGTAGTTACCAAGATAGTTAATCAGAGCTTGTGAATTGGTAATTATTGGCTCTTCTATTCCAACTATGTATGGAGGAGCTCCATATTCGTAAGCTCCCATATCAATAACAGCAATACCATTTTCATCTCCATCCCAGATTCTTTCGTTGTTGATTAAATCCCAAGGAGGAAGATTTAAACCTGTTGTTTCGGGAGTTCCAGTATCTATACAAGGTGATGATTCTAAAAGAGTAAATGGATGAACACCAGTTCCTGCAAATAGCGGATCTTCATCAATATTGCCATCTAGCCAAAAAAGAATACTGCCTACCCAGACGTGAACTGCATCAATTCCGCCTTCAATATCACAATAAGAAATTGTTACTGAACTGTTTTGAAAAGCATCGATCTCATAAATATGATCATTGAATAAAATACAATTATGAAAATTTGCATTTGAATCGCGAATATAGATAGGATAGACGTTATTGACTATAGTAGTATTTACAATTGTCGGATTGGAATCGTAATGACTGGTTATTCCTCTGCTGCTGTTATCAAAAATCAAAGAATTGATCACAAAGGGTTCTGATGAATACGAACAACCAAACCCATAAATATTATTATTCAAGAAAGCATTATAAATGATTGGATTTGAAAAATCACTACACGCAATTCCATAACCGGAAATGCCGGAAACTGATATATTTTTAAGAACCGGACTGGAGTATTGCATTACTATTCCAGCAGCATATTCTGGATATTCATTAGAAATCGAAACATTGCTGATTATTGCATCACTGACATTATGAAATACTAAAACTCCATCTTGTACATTACTATGTAAAACAGTTGAGCCGTCATCACAACCTTCCAAGTTAACAAAACTGCACCATTCAACTGGAAAAATCTCACCCGTGGTTTCATAGCTGAATACACCCGAAGATAAATGTATAGTATTCTGATTCAAACTATCAGCGTAAATTTTGGATAAAGCACATGATAATGTTAATAATGGATCTTCTGCAGAAGTACCACTGTTTGTATCATCTCCTATTACTGAAACATAAAGGTCCGAATTTATCAATTCTCCCTGGGTATTATTAAGAATATCAAAGTTAAATATACTTAGTGGAGATGCATAATAATCTGATGGATTTGACACAGTGAACGTATCAAGAAATACATTCATAGTTTCACATTGTTCAGCATAAATTTCTTTACCATAGCTCCTTAAATCGATTTCATTATCATACAAGTTGCATCTGTTATCTTCATCAAATGAAATTGTAGATTCGACACAATATATTCCACCACCAAACTGATTTGATGAATTATTATGAATTGAAACATTACTGAACAATGAATTACAGTTATCCAAATATATTCCTCCTCCCATCTCTGATGCTGCATTATTATAAAAAAGAACATTATATAATTCTAAATTCACGTTACTGCAAAATAATCCAGCTCCTTTTTCAGACAAATTATTAAAAATACATGTATTAGAAATCTCAAGATTACCATCCGTAAAATATACATTTCCACGATGATTAGTCATATTTGATTCTATTACGCAATTATTTATAGTTGAATTAGAGTTTTCCGCATAGATTGCTCCGCCATTTGAATAAGTTTCATTGTTTGTTATTTTCATATTATCAAAGTTTACTTCCGAATTCACTAAATATGTACAACCAACAAATCCATTAGTAAGTTTACAATTGCTTATATTTGAGTTTGTTACATCAATAAATCTCAGGATTTCATTTTCAGTTTCTGCATCTAAAATTGTAGTTTCACAGCTTGTTCCTGCGATATCAAGGTAACTTAATCCGTATATTGGAAACTGCTCACCATTTGTAGAAAAACTGAAAGTGTCGTCTGCAAGAAAAATAGTGTAGTGATGTAAGCTGTCAGCACGAATTCGGCTAATAGCATAAGTTAGTGTCTTAAAAGATTCATTCCACGATAATCCACTGTTATTGTTGTTTCCTTGTGAAGATACGAAAACATCATCTTCTATTTGAACTGTATAACAATGCAGAATATCAAAATTTACCGATCCTTCCGAATAAAAATAA
The DNA here is from genome assembly GCA_030628755.1 of Candidatus Cloacimonadota bacterium. GTDB lineage: Bacteria > Cloacimonadota > Cloacimonadia > Cloacimonadales > TCS61 > JACNIV01. The sequence continues at coordinate 3,962 of DAOVQH010000241.1, forward strand.
TAGTTATTGGGATAGAGAACCGAGAAAGTATCAACGATAACATCAGTAATTAAATTACTATTAATATATAAATCCACCCCTAAACTATTAGATGAATTATTCCCATATATATTACATCGGTTTAATGTATCAAAAACGGGATGAGAGTTTTCTTCAATATAAATCCCACCTCCCTGATAACCACAGTTATTATTGATTGAAACATTTTCCAAAATTGGATCAGAGTTAAGTAAATATAAACCACCACCAAGTTCACCTGAATTTTCAGAGATAATAACATCTTTTATAACTGGAGATGAATTTAAGCAATGGATACCAGCACCAG
>DAOVQH010000278.1 GCA_030628755.1 Candidatus Cloacimonadota bacterium
GAAGAAAAGGTGATTTCTACAGGATCGCTGGAATGCAAGCTGCATTGATTGATGCAGCAACGACGTCACCAGTTCCACCTTATGAGAATTGTGTAATCAAAGGTCCAAAAAAACCTGAAAAAGTAGCTCAAGAAATCAAGGATACGCTGGGATATGAATGTGCTGTTATGGATATAAATGACATCGGTGGTTGCTGGATGATCGGTGGAAGTGATGAGATAGACAAGGATTTCATGGAACAGGTGATGAAGGATAATCCTCAAGGTCAGGGTGATGAACTTACTCCAATATGTCTAATTCGTAAAACAACAGATAATTCCGAGAAGGAAAAATGAGAACTTTAAAGTTGATTTTACTAGGTATCTTTGTTCTTTATTTCCAATTGATAATAGCCCCAAAATTTACATTGTATCGGATCACACCTAATTTTTTCATTGCGTATTTGATTTTTATCAATATTAATCTGGACTTGAAATTCACACTGCCAATATCATTTTCTCTGGGAATTGCCTTTGATCTTATCCACCCATCTTTATTAGGTTTGAATACATTTTCTTTCCTGATAATCTCATTCCTGGTTAGTAAATATCATCAAAATATTAATAAGCAAAGATTCACTATGGTGGCGCTCAGCGTTTGTACTCTAAATATAATCCACTATCTCATTTTTGTTATTTATAACCTGCTGGCTACGGTAATTTTACCGAGATTTTTTCTCCTAACTTTATTTGCTATAATTTATAACACCTTATTTTCAATTCTAACGATTTACATATTCTTCGTCATATATAAACTAAAATTATCGATAAATGTATAGAAAACTAACTACACCCAGTATTTTAAGTTACTTAATAATCTTTCTATTTCTGACTTTGTTCTTTTCTATATTTAAATTACAGATAGTTGAAGGGGCAAAGTACAGTAATATCGCAGAAAAAAATTACGTCAGAATCAAAACTATCTTTCCTGTTCGTGGGGAGATGTATGACTGCAAGTACCGTCCTATTACACTGAATAAACCTTCATATAACCTTTATATTGCTCCCGGAAAGATAACTGACGAAAACAAAGTTGCTGAATTCATAACGAAAAATTTCGATATTGAACTGGAAGAAGTTAAGGAAATTATTTACAATAGCCGATTCAGATTATATCAGGAAGTTCTTGTTGTTCAAAACATAAATTTTAAAAAAATGATTAAAACCTCCGAACAATTAAACTATTATCCCTCACTTTCATTAAAAATCGAAAAAATAAGAAATTACCTTTACACTAATCATTTTACCGGTTACGTAGGCAGAATTAATGAACAAGAATATTCTATATTAAAAGAAAAAGGCTATTCCATTAATAGTTACATTGGGAAAAGTGGTTTGGAAAAGTATTATGAAGAAATTTTGAGGGGTAAGAATGGTTACAAAATATTACAGGTGGATGCCAGCGGACAGAATCTGCAATTCTTTAAACATAACCTTGAGAAATCTCCAGTTGATGGAACTAATTTAATCCTTACGATTGATAATGAATTACAAGGTTTTGTTAGTTCCATATTCCCTGATAATAAAAATGGCGCTATTGTGGTAATGGACGTCGAAACTGGAGGAATTCTTGCCTACGTGAGTAAACCTGATTTTGATCAAAATATTTTCAGTGAGAATATAAGTACTGAGGAATGGAATAAAATAGTCAACGACCCTGCTAAACCTATGTTAGATAGAGTAATCCATGGAACATATCCTCCGGGTTCAGTTTACAAAACTGTTATTGCCACACTCGGTTTGGAAGAAAAAGTATTAGATGAAGAAACCAAACTGGTCAAATGTGTCGGTGGCTTGTGGTTCGGGAACAGATATTTCAAATGTTGGTATAAAAAAGGACACGGACGTCTTAATGTAGTGGATGCTATTAAATATTCCTGTGATGTCTTCTTTTATGATCTTTCCACTCAATTTTCATTGGAACAAATCCACAATTTCACCAAAGAAAATATGCTTGCTGTAAAAACTGATATTGACCTTCCCGGAGAAAGAGCAGGATTCTTCCCAACCAGACAATGGTACATAGACAATTACGGAAAATATATCAGTATTATTGGTTATAAGGTTAATCTTTGCATAGGACAGGGAGAAGTACTTTTTACTCCATTGCAGGTTTGTTCATATTATGCTGCTATCGCTAATGATGGAGTATGGACCCGTCCACATCTTCTGGAAAAAACTATTGAAGAGAAAAAAACACAAACCATTCAAGTTGAAAGAAAGCAACTACCTCTCTCCATAAAAAATTTACAATTGCTCCAGAAGTCCCTGTACAAAGCAGTAAATGAAAGTTATGGAACTGGTGTTGCAGCCAGTTTAAGGAAAGTTAATGTTTATGGTAAAACAGGTTCAGCTGAAAATCATATGGGAGAAGAAACCCATTCCTGGTTTGCCGGTTATGCTAAATGCGAAATGTTCAATATTGCATTTGTTGTTTTCCTGGAAAATGCCGGGCATGGTGGAAGTGTATCAGCTCCGATTGCTCGCAGGATAATCCAATTTTATTATAATCTTGAGAGAACATGAAAAACTTTGATTGGGTAATCTTTATAGTGTTAATCTGCTTGCTTATTTATGGTGTTCTTGCCATTTATTCTGCATCTTCAACCAGAATTGGAAATGAAATCCAGACAGAAAATTACTATTTGAAACAGATACTCTGGATAGTTATTTCTTTAGTGCTATTTTTTTTACTGATGAAAACACCATACGCTGTCATTGATTTCCTAATAACACCTGCATATATATTCTCGATTATTTTACTTATCATTGTCTTATTTATGCCGGAGATAAAGGGCTCACAAAGGTGGATAATTCTTGGACCTGTTCATTTTCAACCATCTGAACTGGCAAAATTGGCAACTGTGCTTTTAGCAGCAAAACTTATTTCTAAACCTCATTTAAGCGACTGGCAGATAATGTACAGGTCATTTATTATATTTCTTTTACCAGTTTCACTAATTCTTTTTGAACCAGATATTGGGACTACTCTTACTTTTGTAGTAACTCTATTCGTAATATTAGCAGTTTCAGATTTACCAACTTTTTATCTAATCTTAATTATTAGCCCAATTATAAGTATGATAACATCATTTTCAATAATAGTGTTTATTATTTATTTAATTATACTTATCTACGTACTCTATAAAACCAATCTCGATAAAGTTACTATTGGATTTGCTGCTGTGATAAATACATTCTTTTTCTTTATAACCCCGGTAATCTGGAATAACTTAAAAGAATATCAACAAAATCGGATTCTATCTTTTATCGATCCCATGCGTGATCCTTTCGGAGCAGGTTACCAGATGATTCAATCGAGAATTGCTATTGGTTCGGGTGGATTCTTTGGAAAGGGATTTTTAATAGGTACACAAAAGAACCTTAATTTCTTGCCTGAGCATCATACTGATTTTATATTTTCTGTTATTGGTGAAGAATTTGGATTTTTAGGTTGCACTATTCTTCTATTAATTTATTTTTTGTTCGTGTTTAGAATATCGAGAAATATTATTAGTTTAAAAAGAAGGGAATTCAGATTTGCTGCTGTGGGAATCTTAGC
>DAOVQH010000107.1 GCA_030628755.1 Candidatus Cloacimonadota bacterium
ATTACACTCAGCTTATGGAACCAGGTTATCTTTTTGCTGGGAACAAATAGACTGATGGTTCGTGTTCATCTTCTGGATAAAGATGTGCTGGAAAGTGGGAAAAGCTGCCTTGCTCAGATATACCTTCCCAAACCGATTATAACGCAATATGGAGATAAATTCATAATCAGGAACTCTTCCGGAAATTTAACTCTGGGTGGTGGGCATATCATTGATCCTTATCCTCTTCATCATCGTCGTCGTCGGGATGCTCAGATTGAAATTGTTAAAAAAATCTCTTCCGGTGAATTACATGAACTCTTAGCAGCAGAAGTAAGAAAATCAGCATTGCCTGTTACTCATGAGGAAATAGCAAATAAGCTCGATCTAACACCAGATGAACTTATTAATGTGATTTTCAGGCAACTTCCTGGAGATGTTATTTTTTATCAATCGAAGGATAGAATCCTACTTCTTTTAAAGAAATTTAATACAGCAATACAGAATAAGATTTTAACCGGACTTCAAGAATATCATAAAAATTTTCCTCTAAAGGAAACAGGTAAAACTTTCAATGAACTATTGGGAATTTTTGGAACACAACCAGATGAAAAAACCAAGCTAACATTAAAATTAATACTTCAGAACCTGGAGGAGGAAGGAAAAATAAAACAGGTAAAACAAACCTGGACACTGGTTTCTCACGATATCAGATTAGATGAAAGGACAAAGTCTCAAATCGAAAATGTTAATGAATACTTGCTATCTATCGGTAATAATTCTATCGATTTTGATAATATTTTCCTTAATATGCAAAAAGAAGACATAAACAAAAAAAGATTAAATCAGATCCTTTTTTATTTAGTAGATAAAAAGAGAGTTTATTTCATTCAGAAGAAGTATATTCATACTGATTTTTTGGAAGGATCAAAAAAAATGCTTGTCGATTACTTAAGAAAAAACGAGGAAGGAATAACTGTAGCTCAATTTCGCGATATGATTCAGAGTAATCGCAATACTGCTCTACTTCTTCTTGAGTTTTTCGATGGGGAAAATTTAACCATACGAAAAGGGAATTACAGGTTTTTAAAGAAGAGGGGCAGTGCTTTATGATTAAAGACCACCTGGGTTCTGGGTTCAAGGGTTCTGGGTTCAAGGGTTCTGGGTTCAGGGTTCTGGGTTCTGGGTTTCGGGTTCTGAGTTTTGGTGAACTTCTGAACCTTTGAACCCTGACTGAACGGTTTTATTTCACTAGAATTATGGTTTCCCGATAAAAGATGATTGTCTTTCTGAGTAATCTTATGAAGGAAATCTCACGAAGAATCTCATCAACGAAAGAGATGATTAGCTAGAAGGGTTCATGGTTCTGGGTTCTGGGTTTCGGGTTCTGAGTTTTGGTGAACCTCTGAACCTTTGAACCTTTGAACCCTGACTGAACGGTTTTATTTCACTAGAATTATGGTTTCCCGATAAAAGATGATTGTCTTTCTGAGGAAATCTTCAAAGATAATTCTCACGAAGAATCTCATCAATAAAGAGAAAAATTATTTCAATTATGAATTCTCTGACGGAACATTGTATTTATATGGACATGATCGGGTGAATCCACATATGAAAAGAGATCCTAATGCACCATTTGATGAGTATGCTTGGTAGAATGAGCTGTAGGGTGGGTGCTAATCCACTATTTGAAAATGTTGTTGACAACTATTTAAGGTAATAAATATTATCTTAACAGAGGTTACCTTATGAGATTTTATGGAAGAAGAAACGAAATAGAGAAAATAAGAAGCTATTACAGGTTAGTAAAATCCGGTAATTCCAAAATGCTGGTTATAACCGGAAGAAGAAGGATTGGGAAAACCAGGTTAGCATTGGAATCAGTAAAAAATATTCCATACCTGTATTTTTTTGTGCGAAAGAAACGAATCAGGGAATTACTTTCAGATTGGTCGGAAGAGATCAGAAGAGTTTTTGGTAATGTATTTTATGGTGAATTTCGTTCTATCGAGGATTTCTTGAATTTCCTTTTTGATTTTTCTTTAAAAAATCCTATGGTTACTATTTTTGATGAGTTTCAAAACTTCTTTTATTCCAATCCGGGAGAATTTTCTCTTTTCCAGAAAGTCTTTGATCTAAAGAAACAGGATTCAAAACTACTGCTTATATTTTGCGGATCATCTTATTCTTTAATGGAAAAAATATTCAAAAATGCAAAAGAACCACTTTTTGGCAGAGCTTCGGAATGCATTAAACTTTCTTATATGACATTATCAGATCAGAAAGAATTCTTGAATGATCAAGGTTTATTTTCAGGTAAAGACCAACTAATGCTGTACTCGATCTTTGATGGAGTACCAAAATATTTAGAAGAATTAGCAGAATTTTCAGACAGAAGTATAAAAACCCGGTTACAAAAAATTCTTCAAAATCAAGATTGGATCTGGGAAGAAGGAGAAAATATTTTAAAGGAAGAATTCGGGAAATCATATGTTTCCTATTTTTCTGTGCTTTCAGCAATCGCAAAAGGACGCCGTATCCTTGGCGAAATCGAGCAATTCTCAGGAATCAATGATGCAGGTGCGTATTTGAAAAACCTGGAAAAGGTATCAGGCAACTGCCTGATCGATAGAAGGCTTCCGGTTACAAGTAAGTCTACAAAGGAAAAAAAAGGTAGATATTATATTAGAGATAATTTTTTTGATTTTTGGTTCAAATTTATAGATAATAGAAGAAATCTAAAGGAAATTGGGCAAGTGGAGAAGGCTGTAGAGGAGATGTTTTCTGATCTGGATAGTTTTCTTGGAAGAAAACTGGAAGATATGTTTATACACAGATTTATTGAGGAAAATCCATTCAATATCGAATTCAACAGGATCGGAAAATACTGGAACAGGAAAGGTAACATCGATATTGATGCAATGGTTATCAATGATAATAAGAGAGAAGTTTATGCTTTTGAAGTTAAATTGAATCCCAAAAAAATTACTCAAAAAGTTATGAATAATCTTTTTGAAAAAGTTTCAGTAATTCCTGAACTTCGAGGATTTACAATAAAAACAGGAAAAGTTTATATCTTAGACAAAGGACTACAGATTGAAATTTCCTAAATAATTAACTGTAAATAAAATCTCAGAACGCTTAAATATAAAAGGTTTTTTTATTCAAATTGGAATTATTCGAAACCAGACAAACAAAAAATCAAAAATCTTTCCATAATTATTGTATTTATCAGTTGAACCAATAAATGGAATAAAAAAAGCCGCAATTGCGGCTTTGCAACTGGCATCCCGTAGGGGAATTGAACCCCTGTTGCAGGAATGAAAATCCTGAGTCCTAGGCCACTAGACGAACGGGACACTTTATATCTATACTGGTGAGCCTGGATGGACTTGAACCATCGACTCTCTGCTTAAAAGGCAGATACTCTACCACTGAGTTACAGGCCCCTGTTATCCAACGGTACGACAAACTAAAATGCACATTTCCCGTGTCAATATTTTTTGTTTCAAAAAATCATTGCTAAAATTTCACCAGATAATAATAGTGTCATCTGTTTTTAGTTTGGTTTTACCTGATGCGGAGGGTGCTTGAAAAAATCTGTTAAACAGGTTAAATTTGAGAACAAAATCAAAGATAGATTGACTGGAAAACCTCTTAAAGTTGTTGAGTTTATTTTCTCAGATCCTGAGGTCCAGGCTTTACATGATTATGCAAATGTGGTTTCGATAAAAAGGTTGGGTTTTAATGATCATGGACCTGTACATATGCGAAAAGCTGCTTTGAACTCTCTGCTGATGTTTAACCTTCTTGCAGGTGCAGGAATACAATTCAATTTGGGAAAAGAAGGTGTAGGAAATGTAGAAGATAGTAAAATAGCTGTACTGGTAGGTTCTTTGCTCCATGATATCGGGATGACGGTTTCCCGGGGCAAGCATGAATTTATGAGTGTGAATCTGGCAATTCCGATAATTGATAAAATACTAAATCAGTTTTATCCTAATGATATTGTGAAAAAAGTAATTATGAAGTCTCTTATCATTGAATGTATTTTCGGGCATATGGCAAGTCAGACAATTCACACTTTAGAGGCAGGTCTCGTTCTTATCGGGGATGGTTGTGATATGGAACGGGGTAGAGCCAGGATTACAACTATACTCTCAGACAAACCAAGAGTGGGAGATATTCACAAATATTCTTCCAGTTCGATCGAGAAAGTAAATATCATCAAAGGTGAAAAGAAACCGATCAAAATTTATGTTGAGATGAATGAATCCGTAGGGTTTTTCCAGATAGAAGAAGTACTTTTTCCTAAGATCGCTTCCAGTCCAGTGAAAAGATACATTGAACTTGAAGCTGGAGTTAAAGGAAAAGAAATAAAAAAATATTTATAATATAAATGAGATCGTATGAAATTATTAAAAGGATTTGTATTAGTTAGTTTGCTGATTGTGTTCAGTTGTGAAGAAAAGGGAATTGACGGTGGTTATGGTGGACAACTCTGGGATGGAAATACTTTCGTTCACAAAACTGTAGATGCTTCCAGGTTAGAGGAGAACATTATCAGAGCTAAGGTCGAGGGTAAATGGCAGGAGTTTGAACTGGTTGAGTTTCCAGAGATTTTTATGGATTGGAATATAAAAAGTAGAATTGGTACAATCGAAGATATTCAAAAAGGTGACATGCCCGGACTTGAGGGTCCCCACAATGGGATTGTTGCTACTTACGGTTATCGTCGGGAAGACTCGAAGTTCAAAGTAAATAACGCTATCAAAGGTTGTGGATTCCTCCCTAGAAAGGAAAAACTGAAAGAGATCATTCAGTTATTAAAAGATACAAATGAAGAGCATTTCACCAAGAAACTGGAAATTCTTATAGATTTATATGAAAATGCAGATTCTCTTTTTGACCTTAATAAACAGGTTTCGCTGGAATTGTATGCAACTTCCGAACGAGGAACACAAACCTTCCTGAACCAGATGTCAGACCCAACTTCAGTAATCGTTTTTATGGCTATTCCCACTTTTAAATTAAAAACCATAGCCTATCTTCTTCATCCAGATAATCCTAACCTGAACGATTATGAAAAAGATGTTGTAGAGTATATTAATCTTGTACACAGTTATTTTCATGGGGAGTTCAGCAAAGATTTTATAGCAGTTATTTATAATGTGATTGAAGTTTACAACAGTTCCCCCGGAGATAAAAAAGGGATGGGTACAAAGATAGTTCCATAATTTTATTTGATTTGGAGGAGTATATGTCTTTATCATTTATAAATGAGTTACGATCTACTATGCCTGAATATATACTGGGCGTAAATAGAATCGAACATATCAGTAAAGCAGTAGGTTCCAATATTTCCTGGAAAAAGGAATCCTATATTCACATTAGAAAGCTTCTGAAAAATATGGTTCAAAAAGATGCTTCTGATATGGATTTGGGTGGACCAAGGGCAAAGCAAAGAGTATGGTACCGGGTCTACGGTGATAAAGCTCCCGATACTGAAATGCCTTCTTATACTGATGATGAAACCGCTGTCATGGTTCTCTGTATTCTTTCCGATGAACAGAAAAATACCCTTTTTAAGAATAAAAATCTGGATTTTGCGCTTTCTGTTAAAGTGGATGAAACAGAAACTTCATTTCGCTTTCGTGGAAATATCTCTTTCGAACGCAATTCCTTAGCTCTAAATTTCAGATTGATAAAACAAAAACTCTTCAAAATGGAAGAACTTCAAATTCATGATATAGTTGTAAAGAGGTTGGATCTAAGGTATGAAAAATCAGGATTATTCTTGGTCACTGGAATCACTGGTTCTGGTAAAAGTTCAACTCTCGATACTATCATCGATATGAATAATCACAATAACAAAGCACATATTATCATAATTGGAAATCCAATCGAGTATATTCACGAATCGGATAAAAGTATCATCACTCACAGGGAAGTTGGTAGTGATGTATTAAGCTTTGAGCGGGGAACTATCGAAGCTTTACGTCAGGACCCGGATATTATCGTGGTGGGTGAAATGCGTGATGCAAAAACTATTTCCACAGTTCTGGAAGTTACCGATAGTGGTCATAAAGTTTTTTCAACACTACATACCAGTTCAACTGTAGATAGTATTCACAGGATTATTGCCGAATTTCCAACGGATGAACAGGAACGGGTAAGATACAGGCTGGCAGATGTTCTTAAAGTTGTAATTTCACAAAAGTTAGTTCCCAATAAACAGGGACATCTCACTCTGGCAAAAGAGATTCTTTCTGCAGATTATTCTGTTCAGGCTGCTATCAGGAATGGAAATATAACTGAACTTTTTCAGATGCTCACCGAGGGTAAAAGTAAGGGTATGTTCACCCTGCAGCAGGACCTTTACAGGCTTGTAAAAACCGGTGTGATAACTACCGAGACAGCCATGAACTATTGTAACAATAAAAGGGTTATGACTAACCTTCTTAAATATTCTACATAATTTCAGGAGATTATCTATGAAAAAAACCAAACTCTTTCCAAAACTCAAGAGAAAAATGCCCTGGTATATTATTCCAATCTTGCTGACTGTGCAGGGAGCAATATCTATCATTTTACTTTTTATTGTGTTTTATGTAATTAACAAAGAAATCATCTTTTGGTCTATCCAGGTAAGCTGGATTACAGTCGTAATCGCTTCCGCTATTGAAATTGGCAGGCAAGAGAGACTACGTAAAAAAGCTGAAAGCGAAATTGAAAACCAGCTCAAAGAGAAACAGGTATTACTAAAGGAAGTTTATCATCGTGTTAAAAACAATATGCAGGTTATTGTTAGTATGCTGAGAATCCAGAAGAATTTTGTTAAAGATAAAAAAGCCCGGGAATTTTTAACCGCCAGTAAAGACCGGATACAATCAATGGCACTGGTTCATGAGAAGCTCTATAGAGCTGAAGACCTGGCGCATATTGATTTTTCTGATTATGTGAAAAGTCTATCAGAACAACTTTTCAGAACTTATGTAATTAATCCAGATAAAATCAAACTTAATACTGATATCAAATTCGCTCTTCTGGATATTAACTCAGCAATTCCATGCGGATTAATTATTAATGAATTGGTTTCAAATGCCCTTAAATACGCTTTTCCAGACGATATGAAAGGAGAAATAAATATATCATTACATACTGACGAAGAGAATAACCATGTTCTTACAGTGAGTGATAATGGAATTGGCTTCCCTGGAAAAATAGATTTCAGGAATACAAAGACTTTTGGCCTGCAGCTTGTTAATATCCTTGTAGATCAACTTCACAGCACAGTGGAATTGGACAGGGAAGGTGGTACTTCAATTAAAATTACTTTTACGAAAAAGGATTAAAACCATATCGTTATGGTGATTAATAATTAAAAGTCTCGAGTCGATTTGCAAGTATCGACTCGAAATAAAACTCTGGTTATCAAACCCAACTAATAATATTCTGGTTACCAAGCCCCAGCCTGTCGGGGCGTAGTTTACGGAGACTGGCTTTGTAATCGATATTTTTTAACCGTTCCGAACGATTATACAACCCCACTAACTCCCCCTAGATAGGGGGAGAATTAAAGAGAGGGGTTGAAACTATTTCAACAGCAGCATCCTTTTTGTTTTATCAAAGTCTTTAGTTAACATCCTGTAGAAATAGATACCTGATGAGACGGATTTATTGTTACTGTCTTTACCGTTCCACACAACTTGATGATGACCTGCTTGCAGTTTCTTATCAATAAGCGTTTTTACTCTCTGTCCTTTGATGTTAAATATTTCAAGAGTCACAAACGGGGATCCGTCTGAGCCGGAC
>DAOVQH010000077.1 GCA_030628755.1 Candidatus Cloacimonadota bacterium
GTGTTGGTTATGAAGATGATATTAAAAAGGTTTATAAAATACTAAAAGAAATTGTTGAGAGACATAAAAAGATTCTAAAAGATCCAGCACCATTAGTCAGAGTAGCAGAACTGGCAGACAGTTCCGTAAATTTTACCGTAAAGGTCTGGGTAAAAACTGAAGATTACTGGACAGTCTTTTTTGATATCACGGAACAAGTAAAGCTTGCATTTGATAAAGAAGGAATAACTATTCCCTATCCCCAGATGGATGTGCATCTTCGTAAAGAGGGATGAGTTAATAAATATAAAGCGAGACATGAAATTTACTTTATTTATAATTAAATTTTAAAAAGCCTAACCTTTAACTGGGCTTATACGGCTTCGCTTCTAAAGATAGAAATATGACAAATTTGCATAGGCAATATCATATAACAACATTGTTGCTTACGAGATAGATAGCTTCGCCGTTATTCGATGATAGAAAGAGATTTCGTATTAGAAATTTAAACACTATCAATGTAGATTTGTAAGCTATTAAAAAGTGGTTAGATTAAATCCAAACTTTAAAATTAAAAAATGAATTGACAGTTAAGAGATAATCAACATTATTGTTAACGGAAAAGGTTAACAGAATTCTATGAAAATTGTGTTTGGGAATTCAAGGGTTAGAAAACAGTGTGAGAAGGCATCAGGAAAGTTAAAAAAACGTTTGGATGATATATTAGATGCTGATAATATGGCAGTATTATCAAAACTACCTGGCAGATTGCATGCTTTAAGAGGGAATAGAAAAGGTCAGTGGGCACTTGACTTAGAGCATCCTACAAGGTTGGTTATTAAACCAATTGGAGACCCATTGCCAATTTCTAAAGATGGTTGGCTAGATACGAACAAAATAGTAGCAATTGAAATAATGGAAATAGGAGATTATCATGGTAAATAATATAAAAAATGAATATTTTCCGGAATCAGTAAGTTGTCCAGGGGGAACAATATTGGATCTTCTTGAAGAAAAAGGCATGTCTCAAAGTGAACTTGCAGAAAGAATGGGAAGACCCAAAAAGACTATAAATGAAATTTTAAAAGGAAAAACAGCGATAACTCCTGACACTGCAATACAACTTGAAAGAGTATTCGGAACTCCTGCATCTTTTTGGAACAATCGACAAAAAAGATATAGTGAATATCTTGCATCTGTTAGAGAAAAAGAAAAACTATCTACATATATTGATTGGTTAAAATCAATGCCAATAAGAGAAATGATTAAACTTGGATGGATCCCGAGTATTAAAGATGAGATAGCTCAATTATCAGAAGTATTGATTTTTTTTGGTGTAAATTCACCTACAGAGTGGAAGAATATTTGGTTAAAAGAACAGACAGCATATAAGCAATCACCAGCATTCGAGAGAAAACCCGAAGCTAATTCTGTTTGGCTTCGTAGAGGAGAAATTGAAGCTCAGAGAATATACTGTAATCCGTTTGATAAAGAAAAATTTATAAAAGCTCTAAAAAAAATTTTGCCGTTTACAAAAGAATCTCCAGAGAATTTTGAAAAAGACTTGATTGGTTTATGTGCTGATGCCGGTGTTGCGGTGGTTTTTATACCACCATTAAAAGGTGTCCCTGTTTATGGGGCTACTCGCTGGCTCACACCTCAGAAAGCGCTCATTCAATTGTCTTTGTATCGAAAATATGAGGATTATTTCTGGTTTAGCTTTTTTCATGAAGCAGGGCATATACTTCTTCATGGAAAGCGTGATATCTTTATTGAAGAGAAGAAGAAAGAAGGTAAAAAAGAAAATGAAGCAGATGCATTTGCCAGAGAATTCCTTATTCCAATGAAGAAGTGGCTAGCTTTTATTACTTCTAATAGTACATTTTCAGAAACAGTTTTAAAAGATTTTGCACATGAAATGAATATTTCATCAGCAATTGTCGTTGGACGGTTACAACGCGAAAGAAAAATTCCTTTTTATCAGATGAACGAATTAAGACGGAAGTTTAGATTTCAATGATAAAAATCCAGTATACTGCCAAGTTTAATTATTAAACTAAATCAGTGTTAATCCGTGAATTATTAAAAGGTTGTTACATCCACGAAGTTGAAATTATAAATTAGCATAATTAAATAAGTAAAGCTTACATTTGATAAAGAAGGAATAACTATTCCCTATCCCCAGATGGATGTGCATTTGCGTAAAGAGGGATGAGTTGATTAAAGAGGAAGAGAATATTTGATTTTTTTTATTTATAAATCTAACTCAACAAACACCATTTCCATACCGGCATGAAACTTCTCCTTTTCAGAAGGAAACAAACCAGCTGATCTTTCCTTTTCAGAAGGAAATGTTTTTCTCAGGATAATTGAGCTTGATAAAATTCCTCCACAATCTCATTAAACCCGTAAGCCAGTTTTATGTTTTGTGTTTCCTCCCGGGTGAACCATTTCAGATTTTGTCCTTCCATCAAGTTGATCTCTTCGATATTCAGATTGGAGTGTTTCCAATATGTGTATTCTACTCTATCATCAAATTCTTTCACACAAAGAAGATGAAAATCCTTCAAGTCGATATTCATTTCTTCCTTCATCTCACGGATGATGCATTCTTCCGGTGTTTCCTCCGGTTCCACATGACCACCGGGAACATCCCATATATTAGAATAAGGAAGTCCGGGTTTATTATCACGCAGGAAAAGCAGGATTTCCTCTTTGTCGTTAACGAATATTATACTTGTTCCGAGTCTTTTCATTAATAAATTAGTTATTTCTTGTTTGGGAAATCAACTCAATATTCTTATTTTTACCGTTTACTTTCATTTGTATTTTCCAGAACTTGCTTTTTCCTTGAAGAATTAAATAATCATCTTGAAGTTCAATTATTTCATACTTATTATTCACAATGCTTAAAAAGTTTGTCTTTTTACCATAGTCTTTTAAATTCAGATAACCTTCAATTAATTCTGTAAAACTTGTGTTACCTCCGCCTCCCATACCTTTTGGCATTCTAAAAAACGCAATGCTTTGATTTCCAAGATTCATAAGCATTGAAAGAATTTCGTTTTTATTTGCTTTTTTTATTTGATTTAATTTATCATCTAATTCGATTAATTCAGAAAAGGTTAATGGCTCCGAATTGTATAATGGGATTTTTTGCACATTCAATTCCAGGCTTTTTGCAAGTTTTGTTTTTGGATAATCTATTACAATCGTTTTTATTTTCAGAATTGCTTGAGCTGAGATACTATCTTCATTTGTTGAGATACTCAATAAGTTACAGGCTTCATCAAATAAAATTTGAGCTTTCTCATTTCTTATAAAATCCTTATTTAATTCTAAAACTTCATAATATGTCAGGAATCCATGATTATTTACGAATATTTTCTTTTCCTGTGATTCAATACTTTTAGCTAATTTTGAATCGGGGAATTTTGATAAAATAGTATTGAGTTTAGTAATCGCTTCTTTAGGTAAGCTATCAATGTTGGTGTACTCTTTAAACATTGTTACTGCTTCGTTAAAAAGAATTTCTTCTTCTTTTTGTTTATTGGAACAGCCTATAAACAATATCAACGTAACTATAAGAATCAAATTTTTCATATTTTCATCTCCTATTATTCTTTTTGTTTTTCCACAGAAAAAGCAGAACCTTATTCTTATCATTTACGAAAATCATACTGACTCCTTTGCGTTTCATTTTTTGAGGAATGATATTTTGCATCTGCTTATTAATTGGTCAGAAATCAGTGTTCATGCCTTAATATCATTTATTATAAATAAGAATAGTAGAATGAATACTGGGTATAATAAAGATATCTTTATTACTCTCTTTCGAATGACAAAATACTACACCGAGTTCTAAGGAGTTCTTTTTCCAAAAATAACGGATACCACCAGAAATATTAAAATCATAATTTTCTTTGAATCTATCATTCGCTATGAATGGAATATCTGAGGAAATTTCAGTAAATATATTTATCCACTTAGAAGTCCGTCTGACGATTCCAAAATTGTAGATCAGCGAAGAATCATGTTTTATCTTATCAAACTCATAATAAATTCCAGGATTAATGCCTATACCTGCTGAGATGAAATTATCGATATCTCCGTATGTAACCAGGAGCCTTTGTGGAAATGAATAACCTTTCAATTCATCATTTTTATCAAGAAATGGATTCAAATACTTAAAATTGTAATATCTATATAAACTGCTTAAAGAGAGATCAATATTTGAATCTCTATAAAAATTATATTTTATTCCCACACCACTTATGATCCATGGACAAAAAGTAAAAGAATAAGCTTCTAAATCCACTTTGTTGCTTAATCCCAGGCAGTAGTTCCATAAGAAAATATCATAAAATGATAATGAGGAAACTCTCTTTTCTAAGGTTCGTGCTGTGAGATTCATGAACATTCTGTTAACATGATGATCATAATTATCATATTTTTTGCTGGAATATTTAGGATGGAATAATTTAGGTGGTTTTTTGGGTTTTATTTCTTTAAATTCATGAAATGCGTTATAGTTAGGCTTCCCGTGATACAGATCAGGTATATCATCAATATTTATCGAAATATTCTGATCATCTACTATTTCAGAGATCATAGATGATGAAATTATGAAGAGTGTCTTTCCTGAACCTAGGTAAATCTTTTGATCATTGAACCCGACGATCTTGCCATTGATCGATTCACCATTTGTGAGAGATATTATTTCAGCAGATACTACGATAACAAGTGAACAGAAAAACAGTATAAAAAGTATCTTTTGCATTATTATAGCTCCTTCAATTTCAGATCAGATATGTCTAATATCTGGAAAAACACTTCTCTCTTTTTAATGTTCTATCTCTGTATATTCGGAAGAATCAAAAGCAAGAATAGGGAAGAAAATAATTGGAAGAAAAAGCATTCCAATGGCAAAACCACCACCTTTTCCGAATGCTTTGGCAAAATCAAATAATATTATTATAGCAATAATAATGTTCACAACGGGGATTAACATAAGAAATATCCACCAGATCGGACGGCATGCAATCTGCAATTGTAAAATAGTGTTATAGATTGGAACTATACAACCCCAGCCTGGTTTACCTGCTTTCATAAATATTTTCCATTGAACAACGATCATAAAAATAAGTACTACGAAATAACAAATCCAGAAAACGATACCTAACCCAGCAGCGGATTCCGCAGAATATACATCATCATACATAATTTACCTCCCCTTTTTTTATGGATTAAAACGATGTTTTTTATATTTTAAGTCAAGAATTTTCTGTTTATAAAGAACCTTAATCTAGCAGTTGCCAAAGTTTTACCGTGTTTTTTTCATGTCAACCGTTGCGACCTGTCACGCCGAAACTTTGTGAAGGCGGAAGGTCAATGTGAAAGAATCTCTCTGGGAGGAACCGTTCGCAAGGTTTTTTTATTTCTCCATCACAATCATCTTCGGTCGTATAACGCCTGCCCGAATTTGTGTGTGACCATTTATGTAGATCATATTCCCATCATGTTCTTTGAAGAATTTCTCATAATCTTTATCCATTTCAAAGTTGCCAAAACCTTCTGTAATAATAAGAGAGAAGGGAATATTTTCATTTCCGGTTAAAGCCACACCGATTTCTTCTCCGGTAAACTGTATAAGATCAGAGTTATCCATGGAAGCTGCCACTACACCTTTAATGTTTTGTTTTTCGGCTTTCTTTAAAAACTCAATATCGATTTTGGATGGATAAACAACAATATCATTTTTATCGCAATTCCCGATATTTTTAACATCTTCCAGGTATTTCAATTTTCCCCAAGCTTCATTTCCAAACCCGATGATTCCCATCAGTGTCGAACCTTCATAAGAAATAGTTGCGGAATAACCGAGTTCTATTTCTGTAATTTTCCCTTTAATTCCTGCATAACAATGATATGGGTCTTTATCATATTGGATAGTAACAGTACCGGTTTCAGTGTTAATCTCTTTTATTGTTCCTGTGGTTGGAACTGAGACCAGCATAGGGTGACTTCCATCCGGCAGATCGATCATGCGAACAGCAAGCAGGTCTCCTGCATAAACAAAATCCCCGAGATTTTTCTTCATATAGCGGGGGATGAGTTTTGGTTTGATATTAAGCTTTTTGGCCACGTTTATGGTTTTGGGTTTGGCAGAGTAATCCTGTATTTCCCGCATAATTATTGTTCCAGAATCATAATTGATCTTTTCCACTCTACCGCGAACAGGTGAATCGAAATAGTAGTGCTGGAACTGGATCTCATCAATGAACCTGCGAGAACCAATCTCCGCGATTCGCTGTCCGTATTTTACTCCCTGACCTTCCTTAATTCTCAGTGATTTTTCGATATTTTCAGGATTCAGATGCAGGTAGGTTTTATCAAAGAGAGAAATGACATAGACTCTCGGCGGGTCGTAGAGATTTTCTCCAATAACAGTATCAGGTGTGACTAACTCTCCTTCTTTAACCAGGATACTCCCTTTGTAGGGAAGTTCGACCTTGTGGGTCTGCTTTCCTTTTTCTATCGGTTTTTTTTGAATGAAGGATTGGAAACTGGGCTCGATAGGTTTTGGGTCTTTCTTAAATTTATAGAGATTAATAGCTTCATTTTTAGCTTTGAAATTTGAATCTATGCTGGCATCGATATAAATAGGAAGGTCTGATTCAAAGCTGAAATCGCGATTTTCTGCATTTAGATAGAATCCCTTTTCAAGATAGATGTTTATTCGTCTATTTTTACCAGTTTTATTTGGGAAGTATTTTACCTCCCCAACTTTGATTTCAATCGGTTTACCAGCAATTCTCAGGTTCATTATTGTCTCATTTTCTTTCCATTTTTTACTCATTGGTCGTATAACCAGCCCGATTTTTTCAAAGCATTCTTCAGTAAGCAGTTTTGAAGCCAGTTTTTCATCAACAGCGCTGAGTTTTCCCATATGAGGTGAGATGAAGTGCTTGTCTTTCCAGATTTCAGTTATTCCTTCAGGTTTGAAGCTGTCGCTGATGATTACCAGAGTCTGCCTGTTATTTTCTGTATGAGCAAGAATACCACCGGAACCTATCAGAATATTGATATCATACATGTGGAAACGTCTACTTTCCAGAGCTTTTTCAAAGTAGAATGCTTCGGTTATTTTATCTAAATCTCTATTGGTTTGTCTAAGTTTATCCAGGAACCCGATCTGTTTTATATTAAAATTCATTTCCATATGCTGTTTTTTAGACATGCGGATAGCTTCTCTGGCAATTGCGTGTTCGATCGCATTCTGATAGGAATCGGTGGGGATGTAAGTTGGATAGAGCATTTTATTGGCAATGTAGTTTAGCACATAATCCTCCTCAAAATTCTCCGGCAGCCATTTCTTTACATTTTCAAATCCGGCATCTTTAAGAACGTTTGAGATGCTGTAACTCATGCCGTAATTTGCACTCACGGTGCGGAAATATTTTCCCAGAATATTGGAAAAGATGTCTGTGGTTGCTCCTCCGATGTCAACAGCCATCACATTCTCCTCGAGCTGTTCGCTGATAAGTTGGAGAGCATTTATCACTCCCATCGGGGTTGGAATAATATCATCTCCCACGCATTTTTTAAGAATAGAATATCCGGGAGCCTGTTCCATTACATTGTCCATGAAGAGCTTGTGGATTTTCTCACGTGCTGGCTGCAGATTCTCATCTGTTAAAGTGGGACGCAGATTGGGAACTATATAGAGCTCAAACCTTTTCTGGAACAATCCTGCAATAAAGACTCTGGCATCTTTATTGCCGGCAAAAACCAGGGGAATCTCATCTTTTTCACCGAACTTTGGTTTTGGGTTTGCCAGTTGCAATATTTCACCCAGCCTGAGAATGGAAGCAACAGCACCTCCATCAACTCCCCCGCACATCAGGATAATATCAGGATGAAGAATTCCCATTGCCTGCATCTGCTCCAGACTGGTGCGTTTATCATCGATAGCGAAAGTATCCAGAATAACTCCACCTGCTCCGTAAGCAGTTCTTTTGCCACTGCTGGCAGAATCAAACAATGTAAGTCCGATTACAAGAATTTGCAGACCTCCCCCGGCACTACTGGTGGAAAGATAGAGCGTATCTTCACTGAATCTGAGCTTTTCAGGAGATGCATCGGGGGAAAGGATGATTGTATCAGTTTTTTCTTCCAGTTTTTTGATTGCTCCGAAAACACCAATGTTAACATTTTCTACCGGTTTTTCCACAGTTGTGGCAGCGTGATGCAGACCTGTGATTTTGTATGAGGAATTATCCTTTTCTAGAAGCAGGGCTTTAGTGGTGGTACTGCCCACATCGGTTATGATTATTTTCTTTTTGGAAAGCATGAGTTTTTCCTTCTGAGCCCATAGGGGAATTTTCGCCACGTTTTCCACAGCCATTTTTTCAGCTTCTTCTTCGGAAATTGACAGTTGCTTTATCAGGAACTTTTTTGTGTCTTTGATTATTCGGGAGTATCTTTTCCTGTAGCCGAATTCATCCGTGCAATCTATACAGTAGTCGTTTCCGATCTCTCCACCTGAGAAATCTTCAGCATCTTTCATTACCTTGCCACAGCTTTTACAGACATAAACTTTTTTCATCATTTTTTCCTCTTTTATTTATATTTTTTTAACCACGAATTAACACCAATTTTCACGAATTATTTTTGCCACTGACTTACACAGACAAACACTGTCTTCTTTAAAAACGAACAAAACTAACAAGCACAAACTAATTTATTCGACACGAAAGCAAGGCGACGAGTTGAAATAAATTAAATGCTGCTCAGTTTCGAATGTCGTCTTAACTCCTTGCGACTCGAATTTTCTACTCATGAAGTTTTTCCAATCTTCCACCAAGATGTTTAGCAAGAAATATCTCCATAGCACGATAAAATTCAAAGCGATTTTCCTCATTGGCAAAACCGTGACCTTCATTATCTTTAACCATATAAGAAACTTCGATATCTTTATCTTTTAGTGCTTTCACTATCTGATCGGATTCAGCTTTTGGAACTCTTGGGTCATTGGCACCCTGGGCAATAAATAGAGGTGCCTTGATGTTATCAATATGGAAAAGAGGGGATACAGATTCTAATAATTCTTTATCTTTCTCAGGATGACCTACCATTTCATAAACCATTTCAATATAAGGTTTCATATATGGTGGAAATGCTTTCATCCAGGAAAATATATTAGAAACTCCCACATAATCAACACCGCAGGCATATAAATCGGGTGTAAA
>DAOVQH010000165.1 GCA_030628755.1 Candidatus Cloacimonadota bacterium
CCCTTAGTTGTACCGGGAAATATCGCCAGAGAATTCATGGGCAGTTGATTTCCCTGCCAGAAGATTTTCTCGCCTGTAAAATAGGCACCACCACAAATCCCGACATAACCCCCACCATTATGAATGAAATCCCTTATTTTTTTTAATCCTTCCAAAGAAATATCCTGAGCATATTGATACATATCACCACCGGGAAAGCATAAAATGCTGTATCTTGCAAGGTTACTATTGTTTATTGCATCGGCATTTACTAAAGTAACATCATAGCCCATCCATTCAAACATTATAGTGGTAGCCAGGATACATTGCTCGTCTGCACCGTTATCAGAATAGAGAGCGATCTGGCCTGTGTGATTCTGAGTTTGTAGCGATTGACAGCCAGCTATTAATAAGAGAATAAATAAATAAAACCAAAATAATTTTGAAAAATTTGTCTTTCGCATTTTTCCTCCATTTCAATATTTTGTATTCTCGTCCCCAAGATTTTCTTGGGAACGTAATTGTTTGCAAAGTTTAACTTTGCATTAAATAGGGTTACGAAAAACTTCGTAACCAGTATTAATTTTAATAAACTTCTTATTTGCATTTTTCTTCCCTATTATTATTAATCGCTGATTAATAGTTGTTTGAAAGTTTTTACTATTGATGGTTTGAACTTTTTTATTACACTGCCTTCTTTTAAAAAAATAGGTTTTAAGCTCAGATAATAATTTATCGTTCCAAATAAGAACATCACAGCGGAAGTTACATCGACATCACGATATCTTTTTTCTTTTATTCCAAGTTCGATTGCCTTGTGAAAATGGCTGCGTATGATAGAATCTCTGAAGAGGATTTTTCTTCTCAACTCTTCAGAGTAAAAGGGAAGCTCCCGTGCCAAGACAACAAAGAGTTCTTCCTCTTTCTGCAGAAGATCCAGGTATTGCAGAAGAAGCTGTTCCAGATCGATAGCCCGGGATATCAGATTCTGGATGGTTGAACTGATTTCTTCCAGTTCCCTATCAAGAATTTCAACAATCAAAGAATCTTTATTCTTGAAATGCAGGAAAAGTGTGCCATGAGCGATACCAGACTTCTCTGCAATCTCGGAAGTAGTGGTATTTAAGAATCCTTTTTTAACAAACTCAGCTTTTGCCATCTGTAGGATCAGTTCCCGGGTTTTTTTCTTTTGTATCTGCCTTTTATTCATCATCTTTCTCTCTCGATGAGTATTCAGTCACCGAGTTAAAAGTCAGCTAAGATTTTGTCAACTATTTTTTAGAAAATATGAATAAATTCATAAATCCTTTGACATGAAAATTAACCTTTAGAAATATAGATGTGGTTTTGGGAAAAAATCGAAAATATTTTATATAGGGGTTATTCTGAATGACCTTTGTCCATCTGCATAACCATACACAGTACAGCCTTTTGGATGGCGCCTGCCGTGTAGACAAGATGATTGCCACAGCTAAAAAATTTGAGATGCCTGCAGTTGCCATTACCGATCATGGAAATATGTTCGGGGTTATTGATTTTTATACAAAAGCCAGAAGAGAAGGAATAAAACCGATTATCGGCATTGAGACCTATATCATCAATGGTGAACTTGATGACCCCAAAACCAAGAAAGAATTCAGGCGTCATCTGATTCTGCTGGCAAAAAACCTGACCGGATATAAGAACCTGATGAAATTATCTTCCAAGGCTTATCTGGAAGGATTCTATTACAAACCTCGAATAAGTAAATCTCTCATTCAGAAATATTCAGAAGGATTGATCTGTTTATCTTCATGCCTGAAGGGGGAAATTCCCCAACTACTGTTGAGCAATAAGAGAGAAGATGCGGAAAAGGTTGTAGCCTTTTATAAAAAGGTTTTCCCTGGAAGATTCTATTTAGAGATTCAGGATCATAATCTGGAAGAAGAACGGATTGTTACACCCCTGCTCATCCAGCTGGCAAAGGATACAGACACTCCTCTGGTTGTTACCAACGACTGTCATTACTTGAATAAAGAAGATGCTGAGGCTCATGATGTACTTTTATGTATTCAGACAGGTAAATACCTTTCCGACACCAATAGATTAAAATACAACACCAATCAGCTCTATTTCAAGAGTGAAGAAGAGATGCGAGCACTTTTTCCGGGTCTGGAAGAGGCTTATGAAAATACGGTTAAGATAGCTGATGAGATAAACCTTGAACTGGATTATAATGAGTTTCTTTTTCCCAAAATTAATATTCCAAAAGAGTTTGCCACTTCCAGCGAATATATGAAACATCTGTGCTTTACTGCTGCCAAGAAGAGGTATCCTGAACTAACAGATGAAATTAAACAGCGAATCGATTATGAACTTTCTACTATCCATAAAATGGGTTATGAAGAGTATTTTCTGATAGTTAAGGACTTCATTGATGAAGCTCGGAAAATGGATATTCCGGTTGGACCCGGACGCGGCTCAGTTGTGGGGAGTGTGGTTTCCTACCTGCTTGGGATTACTGAAATAGAACCCCTGAAATATGGATTGTTCTTTGAACGATTTCTCAATCCGGATCGTATAGGAATGCCTGATATAGATATTGACTTCTGCGCTGAAGGAAGGGGAAAGATCATAGATTATGTGATCAAGAAATACGGACGCAAGAGTGTTGCCCAGATAGTTACCTTTGGAACTCTCGGTGCCAAGTCTGTAATAAAGGATGTAGCTAGGGTTATGGGAGTTGCTGCTTCTACTGCAAATGAGATCACCAAACTAATTCCGTCTACTCCACGCATAACCCTGGAGGATGCACTTAAACAATCCAAAGAGTTTGCGGAAAAAATGGCAGAGGACGATGTTAAAGCTTCTATCCTCATTTATTCTAAAGTCCTAGAAGGACTGGTTCGTCATATCGGAGTTCATGCTGCCGGGGTCGTAATTGGTCCTGGAAACCTGAGTGATTATCTCCCTCTGGCTACAAACAATCAGAAGAACGGGGAGATCGCTGTACTGGTTCAGTATGAAGGGAAATGGCTGGAGGATCTGAAGATACTGAAGATTGACTTTCTGGGCTTGAAAACTCTCACCTTGATAAAGAAGACTGTTGATCTGGTTAAACAATCTCAGAAAGTGGAAGTCGATATATACAATGTTAACCTTACAGACAGGAAAACTTATGAATTACTTGCTCAGGGACATACTGACGGTATTTTCCAGTTTGAATCTACAGGCATGAAAAAGCACCTGATCAATCTGAAACCCAACATGTTCGACGACCTGATTGCTATGGTGGCTCTTTACAGACCGGGTCCCATGCAGTTTATTGATTCCTTCATCAATAGAAAACACGGCAAAGAGAGAGTTTCATATATTCATCCGCTCACTGAAAATGCACTTAAAGAGACATACGGTGTCACAGTCTATCAGGAACAGGTAATGCAGATTGCCAGGGAGATGGGTGGTCTGAGTGGTGCTGAGGCAGATACACTCCGCAAGGCTATTGGCAAGAAAAAACTGGCAACCATGGAAAAACTTAAAGTTAAATTCGTGGAAGGTGCATCCAAGAATGGTGTGAAACCTCAGAAGATAGAAAAGATCTGGATGGACTGGCTCGAATTTGCCAAATATGCCTTCAATAAGAGTCACGCCACTGCCTATGCATATATTGCTTTCCAGACTGCGTTCCTGAAAGCCTACTATCCTGTAGAGTTTATGGCTGCCTTACTCTCTTTGGAAGATAATCCGACTAAGATCCCCTATTTTATTGAAGAGTGTAAGTCCATGGGAATTGAGGTTGTTCCACCCAATATTAATAAGAGTGAAAAAGAATTTATAGTACAGGGGAATAAGATACTCTTCGGACTAAAAGCTATAAAAAATGTGGGTAGTGCTACCATCAAATCTATCATTGCTGACCGTAAAAAGAACGGAGAATATAAAAATATTTTTGAATTCTGTTCCCGCTTGGATACAATGGTTGTGAATAAAGCTGTACTGGAAAGCCTTATAGCTGCGGGAGCCATGGACGAACTTGAAGGAAATCGTGCTCAGAAGTTTGCAGCTATTGAGACTTCTGTTGAATATGCTTCAGGTGTACAGACAGAGAAGAAACGTGGTCAGATGATGTTTTTTGATGTTCTGGGAGCTGGTGGTGGGAGTGATGAATACATACCTGAACTGCCTGAAGCTCATGAATGGTCTCTCAATGAAAAATTGAAACAGGAAAAGAAGGTTTTGGGATTTTACTGGTCAGGACATCCACTCAGTCAATATGGAAAAATGCTCAGCCTGTTTGTAAACACCAGAACCGATATGGCTGAATTCACTCCAGAAAAGATACCGAGCAATATAGCTATCGCAGGTGTGGTTTCGGAAGTTAAGAGAAAAACAGATAAAAGAGGGAATCCCTTTTCCATTATTACTATGGAAGATCTGAATGGTAAATTCGAGATGGCACTTTTCAACAATGATTATGAGAAGTATGCGCCCCTGATGGAAGATGGGTTAGAGCTGTTTATTCTTGGTAAAAAGTCCAGTTTTAACAATGGAAAAGAGAACATGCTACGTGTTATTCCCAGAAAAGTTCTTCATTTTGATGAACTGAAAGAAAATCTTTCCGGTGAATTCTTTATAAAGATTAAAGAAGAGGACTTCACTCAGGAATTCTCCAACAAATTGATAGAAAATTTTAAAGACCATCCCGGGAAATTTGGTATCCACATAAGTATAGAATCTAATAAATTTGAAACTTTGAATCTGCATCCCAGAAATATCAGAATCTTCCCTGATGAAAATATTACAGAACTCTTTGAAGGTTTTGAGTACAACCATCCAAAAATCAATTTAAATTTCAGTTGATAGGAAAAATTTGAAAAAACTCGTTACCATTATTTTCCTTATTTCTTCAGTCTCCTCTCTTTTTGCAGAGAACTTGAATATTTCTGTGGATCAGAACCGCTTTCTGGACAGTTCTAATAATACAATATTTGAGATAAATTACCAGATCCCTTACAGAGAATTGGATTTTCAAAGAGATAGTCTGGGTTTTGTGACCAGGCTGGAGGTAAAATTTTCCCTTCAGAAGAATGAAAAAATAGTGTATGCTGATGAATTTGTTAACAAAATTGTCCTGACCAATCAGGAACTGACCAGATCAGACAATTATTTCAGTGATAAGATTTCACTCACTCTGGCTAAATCGGATTATCTGATAAGGATAAATTTTGAGGATCTGAATAGAAATATTACAGCAGAATGGGAAAATAAACTTGAAATTCTTCCCCCCCAGACATTAATCAGTGATGTTGAATTTTCTTTTAAGATAATTTCCGATACCACTGCTTTTTTGCAGAAATTCCATCGAGAAAAAAACCTTTTCCAGGTGAATTGTAACCATATCTACCTGACTGATGAATTTGAAAAAATGTGTTTCTATTATGAACTTCAGAACTTTAGGCTGGATTCAGAAAACAGCTGTGACCTTACAGAGACAATTAGAATTTGTAGAAAAGAAGAGATTATCAGGGAATTTCAAGATAAAATATCTGAGAGCTCAATTAAGATTCCGAGAATACATAAAATCGAAATTTCTGATCTGGAAGCTGGATATTATGAGGTAGTTATTGAGATTTCTGACAATATCGGTAATAGAAAAGATGTCATCAAAGATTATTTCAGTATTAAAGAAACAAAAGAGTTAGAAAAAAGACTTTTTATCAATATTGAAGATGAATTCAACCTGGCGAGATATTTCCTCTCCTCATCACAGGCCAATATCTGGAAAACTCTCTCTGAGAAGGGAAAGAAGAATTTCTTGAACCGGTTCTGGTCTGCAAATGATCCAGACCCATCAACAGAAGAGAACGAGTTTTTCGAAATCGTAAAGACCAGAGTTGAGTATTGCAATAAAAATTACTCTCATTTTAAAGATGGCTGGGAAACTGACAGGGGAAGAATCTATATTAAACATGGTGCTCCAGATGATATCCTGAAACTGGAAA